>DAORUA010000137.1:0-8983 GCA_035432945.1 Vicinamibacteria bacterium
GGGCGCAGTCGAACTGCGCGATCAGGCCGTTTTCGAAGCGCAGACTTCCCGCGAGTTGAGTGTCGACGCCGGTGAGGCCGCTGGTGGCCCAGGCCTGGGCCTCGACGGGCAGGGTGCCCGCGAGGCGCCGGCTCAGGTCGACGCAGTAGCAGCCCACGTCGAGCAGGGCGCCTCCGCCAAGGTCGGCGCGAAGCCGGATGTTGTCGGGCCGGGTGAGGCGGAACGTGAACGCGGACCGGATGACCCGAAGGTCGCCCACGGTGCCCCCCCGCGCCATCTCGACGAGGCGCTGGGTCCGGTGATGAAAGCGGTACATGAACGCCTCCATGAGACGCACGCCGTGGCGGTCCGCGGCCGCCTGCATCTCCAGACCTTCCTCGACCGACAGGGCCAGGGGCTTCTCGCAAAGGACGTGCTTCTTCCTCTCCGCGGCCTTGATCGCCCATTCGCGATGAAGGGAGTTCGGGAGCGGGATATAGACCGCGTCGATTTCGGGATCCTCGAGCAGCGCCTCATAGGAGCCGTAGTGGCGTGGAATCAGGGCCTCCCTCGCGAAGTCGCCGGCCTTTCCCAGGTCTCGGCTGGCCACGGCGGCCAGTTCGGCATTGCGCGAGGCCTGGATCGCGGGCGCGACCGAGTGGCGGCCGATGCGGGCCGTGCTCAGCATGCCGAAACGAAGTCGGCGCGGAACTCCGGTGTTCACGGTCAGAAAGGACTCCTTTGTCCGAAAGAGTGGGAGGGTCCCGCGAGAGGCAGGTCCACCCACTGCCGCGTCCGGTGCGAGTGGGTCACCGCGTTGATGATCTCCTGCACCCGGGCGCTCTGGGCGAAATTGCCCTGGTTGACCGCCCCCCCGCTCGCGATCTCCTCGCAGAAATTGTGGACGAGGTTCCCGTAGAACGCGGTGCTCCAGGGATCGGTGGTCTCAAAGCCGGGCGGGAAGTACTTCGCGGGGATCTCGCGTTGAACGAATTCGACGGCGTCGGGCTTCGCGGTGTGGAGGGTCTGGATCACCCCGAACTCATCGACCAGGCGCACCTTGATGGCGCCTTCGGAGCCGAAGATCCGGGCCTCGATGCCCGGATAGTTGCCGACCGTGACGTAGCTCGACTGCATGGAGAAGAGCGCGCCGCTCTTCGTCTCCCCCATGAACATGTCCGCGTCGTCGATGTTGATCCGCTCGCGCTCGGTGTCGAGGTTCGTGCGCCGCCGGAACGGGACCATGTTCGAGAGGATCCCCACCACCTGCCTGAGGTCTTCGCCCACGCACTCCAGGCCGATATCGATGGTGGGCGCGCCGTATCCTTCGAGCGACGACACCGCGATGCCCTCCCGGGTGAGGTCGACTCCCCAGGGCGCCTCCCCCACCGGCTTCGTCTTGTGGATCCGCTTGTCCATGGGGTTGTCGGGGTTCAGCCATTGCGAATTCTGCTCGTATCCGTTGAACACGAATGGCTTCCCGATGAATCCATCGCGGATGAGGTCGAACATGTACATGACCGCGGGCGCGTACCGGAAGGTGAGACCGACCTTGGTCTTGAGCCCCTTCGACTCGGCGAGTTCGTGGGCGCGGATCACGTCGCGGTAGTCGTGGCACACCGGCTTCTCGACGAGCACGTGCTTCCCCGCGTGGAGCGCCTTGAAGACGAGGTCCTGGTGGTCGCCCCGGGTCACGATGTCCACGATGTCGATGTCGTTCCGCGCCAGCAGTCGCTCGGCGTCGGTCATCACCTCGGGGATCGCGAACTCGGCCGCGCGCCTCCCGGCCAAGTCTCGATCGAGGTCGCAGATGACCGCGATCTCGCTGAGGGGCGAACGCGTGAAGCCGGGCAGGTGCGCGGAGGCCGACCAGCGTCCCGCCCCGATGACACCCACGCGCAGCTTCCTCGACATGGGGCGAGAGCATAGACCGGCAGGGCCCTCGCCCCGGCCCTGCTATGCGAAGTGACAGGCCACCGGGTGCGGCGCGCCCTCGCTGCCCAGGTCCCGGAGGGGCGGGTCCTCGGACGCGCACCTCGGCGCCGCGATCGGGCAGCGGGTCCGGAAACGGCAACCGGTCGGCAGGTTCGACGGGCTCGGCAGATCGCCTTCGAGCACGAGCCGGTCCCCGGCCGCGTCCGGATCCGGGAGTGGAATCGCGGAGAGAAGGGCCTTCGTGTAGGGATGAAGCGGGCGGTCGAAGAGTTCGTCGCCGCCCGCGATCTCCACGATGCGCCCGAGATACATCACGGCCACGCGGTCCGACATGTGGCGGACCATGGCGAGGTCATGCGCGATGAACAGATACGTGAGGCCGAGCCGGTCCTTGAGGTCGCGCATCAGGTTCACGATCTGGGCCCGGATGGAGACGTCGAGGGCGGAGATGGGCTCGTCCGCCACCACGAAACGCGGGCGCGTGGCGAGGGCGCGCGCGAGGCCGATGCGCTGACGCTGACCGCCCGAGAACTCGTGAGGATGGAGGCGCGCCGCCGACGCGTCGAGACCGACCAGTTTCAACAGGTCATTCACCCGCGCCTCGCGTTCTGATACCGAGCCCAGGCCGTGGATGTCGAGCGGCTCCCGGATCCCCGCGCCCACGGACAGGCGCGGGTTGAGGGAGGCGAAGGGATTCTGGAAGATCATCTGCATGTCGCGCCTCGCGCGCCGCAGGTCCGGGGCGGAGAGCCGCCCGAGATCCTCCCCCGCGAAGCGGACCCGCCCGGCGGTGGGTTTCGCCAGGTGGAGCACGGCGCGGCCCGTGCTGGACTTCCCGCACCCGCTCTCCCCCACGAGGCCCAGCGTCTCGCCCTCCGCGATATCGAAGCTCACGCCGTCGACCGCCTTCACCGTCCCCGCCTGCCGCCGCAAAACGCCGTGCCTCACCGCGAAGTGGAGGCTCAGATCGCGAACCTCGACGAGGGGCGTGCCGCTCACAGTTCCTCCGACTTGAAGCACGCGGCCTCGTGGCCGGGCCCGACCGGGACCAGGGGCGGCCGCCCGGCCCGGCAGTCATCCACGGCCATGGTACAGCGTGGCGCGAACGCGCAACCGGCGATCTGCCCGCGCAGATCCGGGGGCGAGCCCGGGATCGGGACGAGGCGGTCTCCGCCATGGTGGCGCGCGTCCTTTCGCGGCATCGCCTTGAGCAGGCCGAGCGTGTACGGATGACGCGGGCGCCTGAAGAGATCGCGGACCGGAGCGTTTTCGACAATGGACCCCGCGTACATGACCGCCACCCTCTCCGCCAGCCCGGCCACCAGCGCGAGGTCGTGCGTGATCCAGAGCATCGCCATCCCCAGCCTCCTCTGCAGCCCCTTCAGCAACTCCACGATCTGCGCCTGGATGGTGGCGTCGAGGGCGGTGGTGGGCTCGTCGGCGATCAGGAGGCTCGGCTCGCAGGCGACGGCCATGGCGATGAGAATGCGCTGCCTCTGTCCGCCCGAGAACTCGTGCGGGTAGCTCGCGAGGCGATCCTTCGCGTCCGCGATGCCGACGAGGGCCAGCAGTTCGAGGGCGCGGTCGAGGCGCGCGGCCTCGCTCAGCTGGAAGTGCTGGCGCAGCCCCTCGGTCAGCTGGCGACCGATGGTGAGGACGGGGTTGAGCGAGGTGGCCGGATCCTGGAAGACGATCCCGATCTCGCGCCCCCGGACCCCGGCCATGGCCTCGGGCGGCAGGGCGAGGAGGTCGCGGCCATTGAACAGGGCCTGCCCGGAGGTCACGCGGCCCGGCCCCGGCAGCAGGCCGAGGATGGACAGGGCGGTCATGGATTTGCCCGAGCCGCTCTCCCCCACCAGCGCGAGCGACTCCCCGCGCGCCACCCGGAACGAGACGCCATTGACCGCGCTCACCACCCCACCCCCTTCGATGGGGATCCGCGTCATCAGGTCGCGCAGGTCGAGAAGGACGCCGCCTTGGTCGCGTTCCTGGGAATTCATCGGACTTCCAGGCAGTCTAGTGCGGCTTGGTCGGCCCGGACGCGATATTCTGAGCGGATGCTTAGAGCCGGAATCGTCGGTCTGCCCAACGTCGGCAAGTCCACCTTGTTCAATGCCGTCACCCGCAACCGCAAGGCGGAGGCGGCGAACTACCCCTTCTGCACCATCGATCCCAACGTGGGCATGGTCACCGTGCCCGACGCCCGGCTGCAGATTCTCCAGAAGATCGCGGGCACCAACGTGGTGATTCCCGCGGCCATCGAGTTCGTGGACATCGCGGGCCTGGTGAAGGGCGCGAGCCAGGGTGAAGGCCTCGGCAACAAGTTCCTCACCCATATCCGCGAGGTCGACGCCATCGTTCAGGTCGTCCGCTGTTTCGAGGACGAGGACGTCCTCCACGTGGCCGGGTCGATCGATCCGGTGCGCGACATCGAGGTCATCAACACCGAGTTGATGCTCGCCGACCTCGACACCGTGAAGAAGAAGCGCGAGAAGGTCGCGCGCGAGGCCAAGCGGGGCGAGAAGACCGCGATCGCCGAGGACGCGGTGCTCGCGAAGATCGAAGCCTCGCTCGACGCGGGCAAGCCGGCGCTGGTGGTCGAGCTGACCAAGGAGGAGAAGGCCATCGCCTCGACCTTCTTCCTGCTCTCCGACAAGCCCACGATCTTCGCCTGCAACGTCAAGGACACCGACCTCGCCACCGCCGACTCGAACCCCTACGTGAAGAAGGTGCGCGAGTACGTGGGCACGCACCTGTCCTGCGAGGCCGTGGTGGTGAGCGCGCAGATCGAAAGCGACCTCATCGACCTGTCGGAACAGGAGGCCGCCGAGTTCCTGAAGGACCTGGGTGTCAACGAGAGCGGCATGGGCCCGCTGATCCGCGCGACCTATCACCTGCTCGGCCTGCAGACCTACTTCACCGCGGGCGAGAAGGAGGTCCGCGCCTGGACCATCCACATCGGCGACACCGCGCCGAAGGCCGCGGGCGTCATCCACTCCGACTTCGAGCGCGGCTTCATCAAGGCGGAGACGGTGGCCTACAAGGATCTCGTGGAGTGCGGCTCGGTCGCCGCCGCCCGCGAGAAGGGTCTGTACCGGATGGAAGGCAAGACCTACGTGGTCGCGGACGGAGACGTGATGCTGTTCAAGTTCAACGTCTGACCATCCGTCATCCCGGCGAAAGCCGGGATCCACCTCCCACTATCCTTCACCTTCCATGGCGGCCAGGATCCTCACCAACTACCCCCGCCGCGCCCATCTGGAGTTCTACCGCTCCAACCCCTCGCCCTTCTACGCGGTCACGTTCGAACTCGAGGCCTCGAGGGTCCGGGCGCGGGCGCGTGAGGTCGGGGGTTCGACGTACGCAGCGCTGTGCTGGGCCTTTCACCGCGCGATGCTGAAGGTCGAAGCGTTCCGCACTCGTCTGGATGGCGAGAACGTCGTCCTGCACGACACCCTGCGCATCGGCATGACCGTGCCCGGACCGGGACGCACCTTCACGTTCGCGACCCACGAGTGGAACGAGTCGGGCGAGGCTTTCCTCGAAGCTGCGGGCATCGAGATCGCGCGCTCATCGGGAGCCGTCAACCTGAACCGCGGCGGCGAGCCGGACTTCGCCTACTACACCGCGGTTCCCGGCGTGCCCTTCCTCGGCATCACCCATGCGCCCCATCGCGATCGCACCGCGGGACAGCCCATGACCGCCTTCGGCAAGTTCCGCGAAGACCGCGGCCGGTTGTTCGTCCCCGTGGGCCTGCAGGTGAACCACATGTACGTGGACGGGATCGACGTGAGCGACCTGTACGAGGGGGCGCAGGCCTCGTTCACCGACGCGTTTTGAGGGACCGCGCACGCGGCGGGCCGGGCATGCCCGGCCCCTACACATGGCGCGCCGCGTGATTCGCGCCGTACGTCGGGTGACACCGCAGGGGCGAGGCATGCCTCGCCCTCGGACGACCCGGGCGCGTTGACGAACCTCTATCGACCGTTCCCCCCCGGATCGAGCGCGTCTCGTAGCGCGTCGCCCATGAAGTTGACGGCCAGGACGATCAACAGAATCGCGAGTCCCGGAAATAATGTCAGCCAGGGCTTGGTGGCCATGGTGGCCTGCGAGTCCATGAGCATGTTTCCCCAGGTGGGCGTGGGCGGCTGAACTCCGAGGCCCAGGAAGCTGAGTGACGACTCCACCATGATCGCGTTGCCCACCCCCAGGGTGGCGCCCACCAGGATCGGACCGAGGGCGTTCGGGACGATGTGCCGCGCGAGGATGCGCAGATCCGTGGCCCCCATGCTGCGCGCGGCCTCCACGTAGTCCATCTCCTTGATCGACAGCACCTGCGACCTCACCACCCGGGCCGTGGTCATCCAGGAGAGAAGTCCGATGATCAGGACCATCGACACGAGAGCAGCGCGGGAGTAGGCGGAGAGGATGATCAGGAGCGGCAGGGTCGGAATCGCGTAGGCCACGTCGGTGATGCGCATGAGCATGTTGTCGATCCGTCCGCCGTGGTACCCCGCGGCGGCGCCGATGGCCGTCCCCATCAACGTTCCCACCACCGCGGCCAGGAGGCCGATCAGGATCGAGACCCGTCCGCCGAAGAGCATGCGGGTCAGGACGTCGCGGCCGAGGTCGTCCGTGCCCATCCAGTGCGAAAGGGACGGCGGCTGCTTCACGCTGTCGAGGTCGATGCCGTCGAAGGGATAGGGAGCGATCGCGGGAGCCAGGGCACAGGCGGCGCCGATGACCGCGAAGAACGCGAGAGAGACGACCGCGGCCTTGTGCCGCGCGAATCGCCGCCAGAGCAGGGCGCGCATCGAGAGCGGCTCACTCATAGCGGATCCGGGGGTCGAGGAGGCCATAGACCACGTCCGCCACCAGGTTGAAGACGATGACGGTCAGCGACCCCATGAGCAGGACGCCCATCAGCACGGGATAGTCGCGGGCGAACATGGCCTGGACGAAGAGCCGTCCGATCCCCGGCCAGGCGAACACCGTCTCGGTGATGACCGCGCCGGACACGAGGTCGGCGAGGCCGAGCGCCATCACCGAGACCACGGGCACGAGCGCATTGCGCACGGCGTGAACGAAGAGGACCCGCGTTTCCGACAAACCCTGGGCTCTCGCGGTTCGCACGTAGTCGCTCTGGAGCGCCGAGATCAGGCTCGCCCGGAAGTAGCGCGACCAGGACGCCACGTAACGCGAGGCGAGGACGATCGCCGGCAAAACGAGGTGCGCGAGATGGTCGGGGAGCGAGGAGGTTCCCACGGTGTGCGTCCCCGACACCGGAGCCCAGCCGAGTTCCACCGCGAACACGAGCTGGAGCAGGAGGCCGAGCCAGAACACGGGCATGGCGACGCCCACGAAGGAGGCGCCGGTCCCGAGCAGGTCGATCCAGGAATGCGGGCGGAGCGCGCTCGCGAGACCGATGGCCGCGGCCAGCAGCGCGGCCAGCAGGAAGGCCGATCCCATCAGCTCGAGGGTGGCGGGCAGGCGCTCCGCGATCATCTGGATGACCGGCCGGGTGGTCGAGTAGCTCACCCCGAGGTCTCCGCTGAGCGCGGTCGCCGCCCAGCGCAGGTACTGCACGGGCGCCGGCTGATCGACGCCCAGCTTGACCCGGTACGCCTCGACCACCGATGGATCCACGAATCGTCCCGAAGAGAGAAGGGCCGCTTCCGGCCCGCCGGGCGCCAGCTGGATCAGGGCGAAGACCACCATGGAAATCCCCGCCATGAGCGGGACCATCTGAAGCAGGCGGCGAGCGATGTAGGAGCCCACGTCTACCTCCCCGCCTCCTCGAGCCGCCACTCCCACAGGTTCCAGAAGCTGCCGAAGTTGGTGCCGCTCCCCCGGTAGCCGTGGACACGCTTCGTGACCACCTCGGGCATCACGTTCTGATACAACGGCAGCATCCGCGCCTGCTCCGCGAGCTTCGCCTGGGCTTCGTGCAGCAGCGGCAGGCGGGCCTCGAAGGACAGGGCCTTGTCGGAAACCTCGAGGATCTCGTCCAGCGCCGGGTCGCAGAATCCCGCCATGTTGTTGGCGCCCTTGCAGGCGTAGAGCCCGGTGATCCCGGGATCGGCGGGCAGGAACCAGGCGCTCACGATCGCCTCCCACTTCCCGCTCCGCCAGCGCTGGGTCCAGGCGGCGCTCTCGAGGGTCTCGAAGTTCACTTCGACGCCGACCGCCTTCAGGCCGGCCTGGATCACCTGGGCGAGCAGGATCCGATCCGTGCTCCCCGCGCGGTTGAGCATCACGAACGAGAAGCGCTGGCCGCCCTTCCGGCGCACGCCATCCGGGCCGACGGTCCAGCCGGCCTCGTCGAGAAGGCGTCGGGACCGCGCGAGATCGTAGGGATACGTCGTCACCTTCGCGTTGTGGTACGGACTGTTGGGATTGATGGGCCCCTCGGCCACCTTCACCGTGCCTTCCATGAGCTTCTTCGCCATGCCCTCGCGATCGACCGCGTGGAAGATGGCGCGGCGGACGCGCACATCGTCGAAGAGAGCGCGGCCGGCTTCGGTGCGGATCGCGAGGTCGAAGTGCATCACCGAATTGGCGTCGATCAGGTGAATCTCGGATGCGGGGAGATTCCGGACCACGCTCACCTGGGTGGGCTGGATCCGGCCCCAGTCGTAGCGGCCCGACTTGAGAGCAAGCAGGCGGGTGTTGTTGTCGGGAATGAAGGCCCACACGATCTCGTCGATCTTCGGGAACTCCTTCCCCCGCCAGTAGTCGGGATTGCGCGCCACCCGGATGTACTCCCCCGTCTTCCACTCCGCGAACTTGAAGGGACCGGTTCCGACGAGACCTCGGCCGCGGTTGTAGGGCTCGAAGTTCACGATCTCGTCGACCGTCATCTCGGTCTTTCCGTCCGGCTTCATGAAGACGTGGCGCGGCAGGATTCCCTCGAAGAGCCCCGCGTAGTAGGCGTAGGCGCCATCCCAGGCGAGGACCACGGTGTGCTCGTCCGGCGTCTCGCAGGCCTTGATGCCGAGGTATTGCTCGCGGTTGTAGGTCATGGACTTCGGATCGGCGACGAAGCGCCAGGTGAAACACACGTCCGCGC
>DAORUA010000138.1:0-8884 GCA_035432945.1 Vicinamibacteria bacterium
TGAAGCCGTGGCCGATGCCCAGGGCATCGAACATCCGGGCCACTCCATCGCGGTGGTGGGCATCGACAGGCGGGTGAAGGTAGGCGTGACGTTCCGGCTCCGCGTACGTGGTCAAAGCCCGGCCTCGTCCGCCATCACCACGTACCCGGCGCTCCGACTCGCCTCCGCGCGCGCCCGGCCGAGGGCGTGCGCGAGCAGCGCCAGCTGCATCGACTGGATCCCGAGAGACAGGAAGATGGAGACCAGGATGAGGGCGGTGCCCTGCACCTGGACCAGGCCCGCCAGCTTCAGACCCACCATGAGCAGCGCGGCGCAGATGGATCCGAGAATGGTGAGGGTCGCCATCACCACCAGGAAAGACAGGGGCAGGTCGGAGAAACTGAGCAGGGCGGTCATGGCCAGGCGGAGCAGGCCGAGCGGCCCGACCCGCGACGAGTCGTCCGCGCGCACGTCGCGGGCGAGGGGAACGCCCGCCTGGCGGAATCCCACCCACGCGCGAAGGGCCGGGAAGTAGGGAGCCTGATGCGACTCGGCCGCGATCACGCGCGCCGCCCGCAGACGCATCACGGAGAACGTTCCCGCGTCGCGCGGAATATCGAACCGCGCGGTCCGGGCCAGCAGCCAGTGGAAGGTCGCGGCCGCCAGCCGGAACATGAGCCCCTCGGAGCGGCTCGCGCGAACGCCATACGCGACATCCGCCTCGCCGACCGCCGAGAGCAGCTTCGGCAGGTCTTCGGGTCGATCCTGCAGGTCGGCGTCGATGAGGCCAACGAACGCGAATCCCGCCTGTTCCGCCCACGCCACCGCGGCCTGGATCCCCGCCACCACCGCGACCTGGTGGCCGAAGTTCCGGCTCAACCTGAGCAGGCGGACCTTGGGACGCGGGCCGGGCGTGTGCGACAGGAACTCGCGAATCGCGGCGCAGGTCTCGTCGGTCGAACCGTCGTCCACGATCACCACGCCGCGCATGTCGGATTGCCCCGCGACCGCGAAGACCCTCTCGAGGAAGCGGGCCACGATCTTCTCCTCGTTGAAGACGGGGGCGACGAGGATCAATCCGGAGGCGGCGGGGCTCATGGGGTCGTGTAGACGTTACAGAAATACGTCCAGAAGGGCATGCCCAGCGGGCCGATCGGGAAGAACTCCGAAGAACGGAGCACGAAGCCTTCGGGCGAGAGGAGGTCCGCGTAGGGCCTGACGAACTTCCCCTGGTCGCGATCCTGGAGAAACCTCGCGAGCGCGTGCGTCTTCCCGTCCAACCGGAGGTGATCGCAGAGAACGAGTCCGCGCCCGCCGCGGGCCGCTTGCAGCGTCTCTCCGAGGAGTTGGTCGTTCAGGTGGTGAGCCACGCCGTTCAGAACCACGACATCGGCCGGACGGAGCAGTTTCCCAAGATCCCCGGCGCCTCCGACCAGGAACGCGGCTCCCGGGAAATCCCGGGCCGCCTCCGCCCGCAGGGCGTCGTCGGGCTCGAGCCCTGCGTACTCGAGCCCGAACTCACGCGCAAGACGGCTCAACTGGCCGAGGCCGGACCCGATGTCGACCAGGCGCGCCCCCGCGAGGGTGGCAGAGGGCAGGCCCTTCAATCCCCCGCGAATGGCTTCCTCCCGGGGCGTCCAGTGGATCAGGCATCCTAGGCGATAGGCGAGGGTCTGAGCGGTCATGGTCCGCCCCCCTTCGAGGCCCGCTCCTGGTCCCGGTACTGCGCGGCGAGAGTCAGGGCCTGCAGTTTGACCCCCGCTTCCGGATGCACCCCGGCGAGACGTTCCATCTCCCGGGCGGCGGCGGCGAAATGACCGGCGGAAGCCTCCATGCGCGCGGCCAGCACGAACTCGGCGGGCCGATAGGCGAGGCTCTGCGCGCGCCTCGCTCCCCAGAAGACCTGCTGCTGAACCACGAACTGCGCGGCCGCGACGCAGGCGAGGGCCGCGGCCAGTCCGGAAAGCCTCGCGAACCTGCGCTCCCGCGCCCACGCGAGCCCAAGGCTCAGGGCCAGGCCGGCGAACGGCATGAGGTGAATGGCCCAGACCGCGCGGTAGCGGGAGAGCGGCAGGGTGAGCAGCATGGCGGCGAGGAGGACAAGGGGAGACGGAACCCAACACAACCACGACGCGCGACGAGCGGGCCAGGCGAGAAGTGATCCCACCAAGGCAAGGGGGAGGAGGACACCATACGCGGGGAGAAGGCCCAGCCATGGATTCACCAGCGCGGCGTAGTAGAAATTCACATTGTCCGGGTTCTCGAAGGGCGCCACCAGGCCCGCGGCCTTGAGCGCGTAGAAGCCCGCCCAATCGGAAAGGGTCGAGAAGGATCGGGCGCAGGCGAGAAGCGTCTCAAGCAGGCTGGCGCCTCCCAAATCCATCACGGGGGCGAAGTTCTCGGGGCGGGCCGAGAAGAGAAGAGGATCGGAGGAGGCGGAGTTGAACACCGCGAGGACCACGCTTCCGGTCACCGCGATCTGAAAGGGCGGGGCGCCCACCATGAGATTGCGGATCACCACGGGCAGAAGGCCCGCGAGCGCTCCCGCCGCGAAGCCGGCGCAGCTCTTGAGAAGCCGACCGCGAGCCGCCCCCGCGGAAAGGAACGCGAGGGGTGCCAGGAGCGCCAGAGGAGTCATCGCCTCGTTGACCACGATGGCGGCGGCGACCGAGAGTCCGGCGAGCCCGGCCCGGGCGGTCGAGGGACGACCCGCGAAGGCGAGGAGGCGGTCCGTCACGAGGAGAGTGGAGAGAACGATCCACGGGCCCCGCAGCATCACCGTGGTGAAGTGGATGTCGGGGCCGTAGAGCGCGAATAGCGCGACCGCGAAGAGGCCCGCGGCCTCGCCGAACATCCCGCGCGCGATCCTGAAGAGAAGCCAGGCGGAGAGGCCGGCGGCCGCGGCCTGGAGGACGAAGACCGAGACGACCGGCGCCTTCAGGAGAGAGAGGATGGCGAGAAGGTACGCGTAGAAAGGCGCCTTGTAGAAGGTCGGCGCCGATCCGTACCATTCGAGCCACTTCTCCGCGGACGCGGCGGCGAGCTGCCAGGCCGCGAGCGGGTGGAATCGCTCGCGCCCGACCCAGTCCCCGGCCACGATGCGCTGCACCCACTGGTCGAAGAACCACATGTCGGAATCGACGAACTCCCGGTGGAATGAGGCGAGCGGCGTTTGGGCCACGAGGGCCAGATGGGCGAGCCGGAGACAGACCGTGAAGGCGATGAGGATCGCCACGATCCTGACCGCGGACGGGGGCGCCTCGTGGCGTCGATCCGTCCCGGCAGAAGGAAGCGTCCCGGAGGAATCGCCCGCGGCGAGCATCTTTCGATGGTAGCAGACGGATTCTCGGGAGAGGCGGTTCAGTCCTTCCGGATCTCGCCGGTCATGGGCACGAAGGTCACCGCGAGGACACTGCGCTCGTCGAACCGGGACCCGCGCCGGGTGACGATCTTCAGCTCCTGCACGTGATCCCCGACCGGCAGGATCAGGCGCCCCCCGTCCTTCAGCTGTTGCTTCAGCGGCTCGGGCACGCGAGGCGCGGCCGCGGTGACCATGATGGCGTCGAAGGGCGCATGCTCGGGCCAGCCCGCGTAGCCATCCCCCGCGCGAATCTCCACGTTGGCGTAGCCGAGTTTCGCCAGGCGCGCGGCCGCTTCCCGGGCCAGCGGTTCGACGATCTCGATCCCGAACACTCGCGCGGCGATCCGGGAGAGGACCGCGGACTGGTACCCGGATCCCGCGCCCACTTCGAGCACGGTCTCGCCGCCCTTGAGACCGAGCGCCTCGGTCATGAAGGCGACGATGTACGGCTGCGAGATGGTCTGGGCGTGCCCGATGGGCAGCGGGTGATCGTCGTACGCTTCCGCGACGACTCCGGGCGGTACGAAGAGATGACGTGGAACCTGGCGCATCGCGGCCAGGGTCTTCGCGTCTCGAATCCCTCGCGCGATGATCTGCGATGCCACCATCGCGTCCCGGGCCTTCGCGAAGCGTGACTCTTCCGGGGCCGGGGCCTGCACGCCCGGGACGGGCTCGTTCAGATCAGGGAGAAGCGGCATTCCTGGCGACGCGAATCATAGGCCGCTCAGGGTGACGTCCCAACCGGGGGCCGGCCGCCCGAGGCGGGCGGTGAATGGGGCGCCTGGCAAAGCGTCACAGACCGGCCGCGGAGCCCGGAGACAAGCCGATGAACATCGGAGACCGTGCCGTTCCACCCTCAACCGCTTCTCTTCGTGGCCCTGGGCCTCGTGGCCGGGACCCTTGTCCCCCTGCCCGAGGTATCTCCGCCCCTCTTGGCCGCCCTCTCTCTCGCCGCCGCCCTCGCGATCGCCGCTATCCTCCGGCCGGAACGGGTCCCCCTCGCCGCGCTCATCGCGGCGGGGACCGCGGCAGGCGCGGCGCTCGCCGCCGACGCGCGGAATGCCTATCGAGAGGACGCGCTTCCCCCGCTCCTGAGCGAAGTGTCGGGCGCGGCGGTCCTCGAGGCGCGCGCGGTCGCCGATTCGCGCGTGGTCGACGACGAGATGCGCGTGGACGTCGAAGCCGTTCGCGTGATTGCCAACGGCCGGAGCCGCGAGTACCGCGGCCGGGTCCGCGTCCTGGTGCGGAACCTGTCCCCCGATCCTGGAGGTGCTTCGCGCCAGGTGGCGAAAGGAGATGCCATCACGGTCTGGGCGGACCTCCGGCGGCCCGAACCGGTTCGGACCCCGGGCGGATTCGATCAGCGCGAATGGGCCATGCGGGAGGGGATCCACGCTTTCGCCACCTGCAAGAGCGAGCGTCTCCTCAAGGTCACAACCAGGCGGGGTTCGGCGCGCGCCTGGATCGACCGGGGGAGGGACCGGCTGGGATGGTCGTGGCGCCACGTGGAGGACCCATTGAGCCGTGCGGTCACCGCCTCGATGGTCCTCGGCGACGAGGGGGCGCTCGACGCGACCACGCGGGATGAGTTCCGGGCGGCCGGCCTCCTCCATCTGCTGGTGGTCTCGGGATCGCAGGTTGCGGCCCTCGTCATCGGCCTGCGGCGAGCCCTGCCCCGGAGCCTCCGCATCTCATGGACGGGCTGCGCGATCGAGTGCGCGGCCTTCCTCGCCTACTGCCTTCTCGCCGGAGCCGGGGACTCGATCGTCCGGGCGACGGTCATGGCCGTCGCGTTCTCGGTGGCGGTCCGGGTGGACCTTCACCGCGGCGGCGCCAATTTCCTTTTCGCGTCTGCGATCGTCCTCCTGTCCCTGCGACCGCTCGACGCGCTCGATCCCGGCGCCCAGATGTCCTTCGCCGCCACCCTCGCACTCGTCACCTTCGCGGGTGCCTTCGCCCGACGCCTCGAAGCGCTCAAGGCGCCCGGCCTGCTCGCCGACGTCATCGCGGCGACCCTGGTGGCCTCCGTGGCCGTCGCCCCGCTTTCCCTCCTGCACTTCCATCGCTTCAGCCTGATCGCGCTCCCCGCGAATCTCGCGGCCGCGCCCCTCGCGGTCGTGCTGCTCTATGCCTCGCTCGCGACCGCGGCGCTCGACGTGGCCATGCCGCCGCTCGCACCCGTCTTTGGATGGGTCTGCGGCGTCGTCGCGGAAGCCCTGCGGTCGCTCGCGCACCACGCGGCCGCGATCGACCCGGACTGGCGCGGTCCCTCGCCGCCCATGGCCCTGGTGGTCGGCTCCATCGGCCTCATCGCAGCCTCGGGATGGAGGCGCGCGGTCCTGCCCCTCGCCGGTCTCCTGGCGTCTCTGACCATGAGCGCCCTGCCCGCGGGCGACGGCCGCCTGCACGTGTGGTTCCTCGACGTGGGGCAAGGCGACGCGATCCTCATCGAGACCCCCGCGGGGAGGGCCGCGGCCATCGACGCGGGCCCGGCGTTCGGGCGCTTCGATGCCGGCGAACGCGTGGTCGCCGAGGCCCTTTGGCAACTCGGCCATCGTCGTCTCGAGTTCATCGGCGTCACCCACCGGCACGCCGACCACGAGGGCGGGGCGCCCTTCCTCGCGCGCCATTTCGATCCCGGGCGCGTCTACGTCAACGGCGACTCCCGGGCCCTTCGCGATCGGAGGCCGATCAGGGTCCGGCGAGGCGATGCCTGGACGATCGACGGCGTGTCGTTTCGCGTCCTCGGGCCCGACCCCGCCTGGCCGCTCCCGCGGGGCGATGAAAATGCGCGATCGCTCGTCATCGAAATGACCTATGGCGCCACCGCATTCCTTTTCATGGGAGACGCCTCGACCCTGTCGGAGAGCCTGCTCGAAGAGACGAAGCGACGGTACGACCTGGTGAAGGTGGGCCACCATGGGGCGGCGACCTCCAGTTCACCGGGTCTGGTTCGGGGGGCCCGCCCCCGGATCAGCGTGGTCTCGGTGGGAACGCGCAACCGCTTCTCGCATCCGAGCGCCGCCGTGGTCGAGCGTTGGTCCCGGGCCGGAGCCCGGGTCTGGAGAACCGACGTCGATCGCACGCTGCACGTCATCTCCGACGGGAGGGGGATCGCCTGGTAAAGAAAAAGGGCGACCCTCGGGGATCGCCCTTCTCCGCGCCCGACAACCGACTCAGAAGGTCACTCTGAACCCGATCGTGATGGCGTCGCCCGACACATCGATCTCGTTCGGCCGGAAGTCGCCGTCCATGGTCTCCTTGCCCCAGAAGTGCCGGTAGTCCGCGGTGATCTGAAGATCCGAATTGAGACGGTACCGGATACCGGCGTTCACCATGGGCCCCCACGCCGTGCCTTCCGACTTGAACGAGTCGAAATACACGGGCTGGCCTTTCGCCTCGAAGTCGATGAAGTCGCCCCACTCCTCGTACTCCCAGAAGTTGGCGGAGAAGCCTCCGCCGATGTAGGGAGTGACCTTCCGGTAGCGGCCGCTCGGCACGAATCGCACGATGGCCGAGACGGGTATGGTCTGGAACCTCAGGGTCTGCTGAATCTCATTCCCCGAGGGACGCACGTAGTCGCGGTAGACGGTCGGGATCTCCTTCGCGTAGCCCTCGACGGCGAGACCCATCTCCACGTTCGGATGCACGTTGAAGGTGAACTCGCCTCCGCCGAACCACCCGTTGAAATCATCCTTCTGGACCGTGTAAAGGGTCATGCTGTCGGCGAAGAGGATCGAGTCCAGCTTCGGCAGAAAGCCGCCGACCCGCAGTTCGAGACCGGAGGCCCTGGCCTCTCCAGGCAGCAACCCCGTCAGACCGGCCATCAAGAGAGCGCCCAAAACCGCCTGACTTTTCTTCACTTCCGTCCTCCTTGGCCCCGGGAAATCCATGAGGCTTCCCGGAGACACAGCAGGAAGGATGCCAGGCTCCGGAGGGACTTTCGCCGCCTCGCGTGTCCTCAGGACCGGACGAATGTTCAGGCCCGGGGTCAAGGTCGGATATAGTCTCGCGGTTCCAATCCGTTGCTCAATCGGGACTCCAAAGGCGGCGTAGCCAAGTGGTTAAGGCGGAGGTCTGCAAAACCTCTACTCACCGGTTCGACTCCGGTCGCCGCCTCCATTTCCCCCTTTGACGCCGCGGAAGAGGTCTCGGCGGCGTCAGGCGCGACGCAAGCGTCGCGGGGTTCTGTTCTGTCTCCGCCCCGGGTCTCGGGAAGAAATAAATGCACAGGCATTGTGAACAGGATAAGCCTATTTAAATCAATGGTTTATGCCAGTCGCACCCGTAACCAGCCGAGTTCGAATTACGTTGACGGGGGCGGCCTCCAGAGGCTAAATTGTAGGTCGCTGGCGCCGCAAAAAGCGCGGGAGTAACTCAGTGGTAGAGTGCCACCTTGCCAAGGTGGACGTCGCGGGTTCGAATCCCGTCTCCCGCTCCAAATCCGGTCCCTGGCCCCCTCCGCAGGCCCCCCAAGGGCCCTTCTTCTTCTACAACCCGAGCCGGAAACGACGCGATGGTCGCTATCTCGCGTCGAATGCTCCCTTGTGGTGCCGGAGTTGTTCACGTCCATCGATCACGTCGATCGCGATGACGTCGAACCGGATCAGACTCTCGGTCAGCCCGTGTCTTGCCGCATAGAGCCGGGCGGCGCTCACCACCCTGCGCATCTTCCGTGGGCTGACGAACTCGGCGGCGGTCCCGTGGCCCGTGGCCTCGCGCCGCTTGACCTCCACGAATACGGTCGTCGCCTGCTCACGGGCCACGATGTCGATCTCGCCCGTCCTGGTCTTGAAGTTGCGGTCGAGGATCGCGTACCCGAGGCCTTCCAGGTGGGCGACCGCGGCGTCCTCCCCCGCGGTCCCGCGGGTGTGGGCGAGGACCCCGGGTCCCTGCCTCACGCGCGGACCCGCTTCCACCTCGTGCCCTTGGGCGTGTCCTCGATGACCACGCCGCGCTCCTGAAGCGCCTTGCGGGCCACGTCCGCGGCCGCGAAATCGCGCCTCTTGCGGGCCTCCTGCCGGGCGTCGAACAGGCTTTGCTCCTCGGCGGAAAGACTGTCGCCCTTTGGGGGCTCGAAGCAGGCGAAGACCTGGTCCATGCGCTTCAGGGCATCAAGGAGACTCGCGGCGCCCGCGGCGTTCACGATCCCCCGGTCGGCCAGGGTGTTCCCCTCGCTGACGAGGCCATGGACGGCGGCAAGGGCCTCCGGCGCGTTCAGGTCATTGGCGAGGGCCGCTTCGAAGGTCCCGAGGGCGGAGGCGGCCGCGGTCGAGACACTCTCATGCGCGGGCGCTCCTGCCCCTTCGTTCACCTCGAGGAGGCGGTTCCAGAAGGTGTGGATGCGCGCGAGCGCCGTCTCCACCTGGGCCAACCCCTCCCAGGTGAAGTTGAAGGCCTTGCGGTAGTGGGACTGGGACAGCATGTAGCGGATCTGGTCCGACCGGAAGCCTTTGGCGAGCAGGTCGGGGATGTTGTAGACGTTCCCTTTGCTCTTCGACATCGTCTCGTTCTCGACGAGCAGGTGGTCGACGTGCATCCAGT
>DAORUA010000139.1:0-8844 GCA_035432945.1 Vicinamibacteria bacterium
GCGCTCACGTCGGCGCCATTCCGGCTCTGAGCGCCCAGGAGAAAGACCACCGTGCCCCCGGTCAGCAGACCGAGGAGGAGCGGAACCACGGAGCCGCGGGACTTGGGAGCCGGGCGGTAGGAAGCAACCGCGGCGCCGATGCTCCCGGTCCGCGCATCCGTCTTTTCGACCCGGCGCAGGGCTTCAATGACGAGGCTCACCGCGTCCCCCCGGACCGCTTCGAGCCCGCGTCGAGCGAATAGAGGGCGGCGAGGAGCGGGCCTTCGACCGAGACGGGGTTCTTCACTCCGACCCGGGCGCCCACCCGCGACAAGGCCGCGCTCATCGCAGTGTCCGGCGCGCCCGGTGCTATGAGCCCCCGGCGCTCGAGCAGCTTCCGGGCCCAGGCGAGCCGCGCCCGGTCCGGCTTGGCCAGAACGCCGTCCTTGTCCACGAAGCAGATGATGGCGGTGCCGAGGTATTGCGCGGAGAGCCTGGCCCCGGACATCTCGTATCGCCCGGTGGCGTCGGCCACCCGGGTGGTGGTCGCGTCGAGCGGCAGGATCGCGGCCTCGCAGGCGCCGAGCGCGGTGCGGAAGGGAGCGATGGCGGGGAGCTTCAGGTCGCGCCATTGCTCGAACGAAAGAGTGGCCTGGGCCGAGTCGAAGCCCGGCGTGCCCAGGAACTCCTCGACGGCCGCGATCGCGGCGGACCGGGAGCGCGCGACCGAACCGCACCGGACGTCGAGCACGGGCGCCGGCGAATCCTGGGGGGAACCCGAGGGCGCGGCGGAAGGGGCCGGGAGGGCGGCGAGGGTCGCGGCCGGAACGGGAGTGGCGGGAGCGGGAGTGGCCGCAGCGGGTGGAGCGACGACGGCCGGGGGGCGGCAATACCGGAACGGGAGCATCACCATGAGACCGAGGAGGAAGAGGCCCGCGGCCTCGAGCCACGGCCCGCGCTCCCTCTTTTGCGGCGGGAGCTGGGGCAGGACCTCGGCCGCGGCGGCTTCCACCAGGGCCACATCGACGCTCTTCTGGCTCCGGCCGAAGGCGCCGAGCAGGGCGCGGTCGCACAGCAGGTTGACCAGTCGGGGCACGCCGCCCGAGAGGGCGTACACCCGGCGCACTGCCTGGTCGGAGATCTCGGAGCCGCTGCCGCCCGCGACCACCAGGCGGTGCCGCACGTAGCTCCTGGTCTGCTCGAGATTCAGCGGGTCGAGATGAGACCTCGAAGTGATCCGCTGTGAGAGCTGGCGGAGGGCCGGCTGGTCGAGCATGTCGCGAAGCTCGGGCTGCCCGACCAGGACCACGGTGAGGAGCTTCTCCCTTTCGGTCTCGAGATTCGAGAGCAGCCGGAGCTGCTCGAGGACATGGGGCTTGAGACTCTGCGCCTCGTCGATGAGGACGACCACTTTGAGGCCGAGGCGCTTGGCTTCGATCAACGCCCGGGCCAGCGCGTCCACCGCGTCCTTGAGCGTGCCCCCGGCGAAGGGCACATCCAGGTCCTGGAGGATGGCGTGGAAGAGTTCGCCAGCGGAGAGAGCCGGATACAGGATGACCGCGGTGCGCACGTCCGGCCCCACCTGCGAAAGGAAGTGGCGGATGAGCGTGGTCTTTCCCGTGCCCACCTCTCCGGTGAGAAGCAGGAAGCCGCTGCCCTGGGCCACCCCGAATTCCAGGTTCGCGTACGCCTCCTGGTGCTTGGACGACAGGAAGAGATAGCGAGAGTCGGGCGTCAGATTGAAGGGTTTTTCAGAGAACCCGAAATGTCTCTCGTACATGGCCTAACCACGGGAGTCTAACGGTGATAAGAAGTGGATTGTGAGAAACGCCAAAGCGGTCTGGATGACGGCCCCCAAAGCTCCCCTCGAACTGCGCGAGCAGGCCCTTCCGAAGCTCCCGCCCGGAGGAATATTGCTCGAGACCCTGGCGAGCGAAATCTGCGGGACGGACGTCCACCTTCACGAGGGGCATCTCGACTCCGTGCCCTGGCCGATCATCCCCGGCCATGTCTCGTGCGGCCGCGTGATCGAGACCGCGGGCTCGCCCAAGGACCCCTTCGGCGAGGAGATCCGCCCGGGCGACGTGGTCACCTTCTACGACGTCTTCGGGCAGTGCGGCTCGTGCTACTCGTGCCTGGTGGCGAAGCAGGAGACGAGGTGCCCGCACCGGCGGGTCTACGGCATCACCACGAGCGCGCGAGACGGGCTCCTCGGGGGATGGGCCACCCACATCGAGCTGCGCCCCGGCGTGCGCACGGTCAAGCTCAAGGGGGGAGTGACGGTCGACGACTTCATGGGCGGCGGCTGCGGCCTTCCCACCGGCTTCTCCGCGGTCGAGCGCGGAGGCGTGGTGTTCGGCGACACCGTGCTCGTTCAAGGAGCGGGACCGGTCGGCCAGAGCGCGGCGATCTTCGCGAAGCTCGTCGGCGCGGGCCGGGTGCTGATGATCGGCGGACCGAAGAACCGCATTGAAGCCGCGAGGGCGCGCGGAATCGACGAGGCCCTCGACCTGGACGAGGTGCGCGACCCGGAGGAGCGAAAGCGATGGGTGCTCGATCAGACCGGGGGCCGGGGCGCTGACCTCGTGATCGAAGCGACCGGGAACCCGGCCGCCGTGCGCGAAGGGCTCGAACTCGTGCGCGATGGCGGGCGCCTGGTGGTGGTCGGGCAGTACACGGACGCGGGTGACATCACGATCTCCCCGCACCGCCATCTCAACCGCAAGCACATCACGCTCCTCGGGTCCTGGGGCTACGAGTTCCGTCATCTCCACCTCGCCATGGGCGGCCTGGAGCGCACGCGAGAGAGACTCGACTGGGCCGGATTCGTCACCCGGGAGTACGGCCTCGAGAACGCGTCCATGGCCCTCGACGACATGAAGCGTCAGGCCGTGCTCAAGGCGCTCATCCGGCCCCGCTGCTAGCCGAAGGGTCTTAACGGAAGACCGGGGGAGGCGGCGGCTTGATCTGGTCCTTCCTGATCCGCGGGGAACGGTCGGTCGGGCCGCGGCCGCCCAACGTCACGAGGGCGACGTAGCTGAGGCCGCCAAGCACGCCGAGCAGGATCAGGAGGAAGGCCAGCAATCTCAATGGATTGGCGCGCATGAAGCTCGCGTTGCACCGGCCGCACCGGTACGTGGTCCTCACATCGAGCTGACGGGTGAGAGACGGCTCGCCCTCGAGGCGCGAGGGGTGGACATCGCGCGAACCGCAGTAAGGGCAGGCCCGGCGTGAGGCCTTCGCTCCGGGAGGCTTCGCAAGTGCGTCCCCCTCCTCCCTTTGAAGTCCTTCGAGAGGACCGTCCAGTTCGGATGGCCGGAAGGGGATGTGGAGGTCGATGGGGTCGGTCTCGGGCCGCCTGATGGTCGCGCCCGCGGCGATCGGGAAATAGGAGCCGCACTCCGAACACTTGACCGGCCGGACCCGAAACAGGAGGAACCACATCCCCTCGTAGTGGCGGCGCGAGTAGCGGGCCCGGTCGCTGGAACAGTTCGGGCACACCGCGGTCTTGCGTTTTCGTCCAGCCCAGGCTTCCTTGAGACCGATTCGCATTTCCCGATCGCCATTCTAGGAGCCACGCGGCGCGCGGGGGCGGGGCGCGTCGTCGCCCCCGCAAGGCCGTGCCATTCCACGCATGTGCGCCCCCCCACCTAATAGATTGACAGGGCTCTGGTTGGGGAACTATCGTCCAGCGAGAGCTTCAAGCCAGAAGCCTCCCCTGCAACGTGCAGGGCCTAGAGGGTGCGCGGGAAGATAATTTCATCGGGGCTCACTGACCGACAATGCGAAAAAAACTGCTCCTCGCCGACGACAGCATCACCATCCAGAAGGTCGTCGAGTTGACGTTCCCCTCGGACGAGTTCGAAGTGGTCACCGCGGGCAACGGCCGCCTCGCGGTCGACAAGGCCCTCACCTTCCTTCCCGACATCGTCCTGTGCGACGTCATCATGCCGCAGCTCGACGGCTACCAGGTCTGCGAAGCCCTGCGGGCTTCCGCTCAACTGAGCAAGGTCCCGATCCTGCTCTTGAACGGCGCGTTCGAGCCCTACGATGCGGAGCGAGCCAAGTCCGTGGGCGCCCTGGGCAACGTGTCGAAGCCCTTCGATCCTCCCGCTCTCGTGGCCCGAGTGAAGGAAATCCTGAACGAGCGGTCCACCGCGGCCTTCGAGCGGCCCTCGGTCGAGACGCTGGAGGCGGTGGGCCAGGCCATCGATGAAGGCCGGACCGTCGAAGCCGGGATCCCCGCCGCTACCGTGCCGCACGAGTACACCTACGACGAGTCGGAGACCCACCCCGTTTCCACCGTCGAAGTTCCGCTCGACGTTCGCGAGATGGCGGCCCGGAGCCTTTCCCTGGACGCGCCGGTCTTCGCGCCGGCCGAGCCCGAGGTCCTGACCGGCGAGGAACCGGCCGACTTTGCGGAGACGCTCCACGGCCCGCTCGACGCGGACGCGCCTGCGCCCCTCGCCGAAGCCTCCGTGGAAATGACGGCCGAGGACGCCGCCGCCGCCCCGGCCGAGGAGGTCGAGGCGATCGAAGAGATCGAGCCGGTAGCCGCCACCGGGGAGTTCGAAGCGCCCGCTATGCCGATGCCGGCCGCGCCTTCCCCAGCACCCGCGGCCGAAGAACCCATGGAGTTCGAGGCCGAGCCGGAGACGCCGGAAGTCGCGAGCCCCCTGCCGCCGACGCTGCCGCCCCTCGCGGCGCCTTCCGCGCCGGTCGCAGCCGCGGCCCCGGCTGTCCACGAGTTCTCGGGGGTGCACGAGTTCGACCCGGAGGAATTGGATACCCCGGTCGCCCACACCGCGGAGACGGTCGCGGCCCCCGAGTCCGAGGCGATGACCCTCCCGGCGGAACTCCCCACTCCGGAACCGATTCCCCCGCCCGCAGCGGAGATCGCTCTCCCGGTTCCTGCTCCGCCTCCTGCTCCAGTTCCTGCTCCGGCCCCGCCTCCGGCCGTTGTGGTCCCGGCCGCGGCTCCTGTCGCTCCGGCGCCAACGCCCGCGGCCGCCGAAGCGGGAGCGTTCGACGGTCTGGGCGAGCCCTCCCCCGCCGCCGTGCCTCCCGTGAGCGCTCCTGCTCCCGCGGCGATGCCTTCGGCTGAGGTCGCGGTGCCGGTGGACATGGTTCAGCAGATCGCGCAGCGCGTGATCTCGCAGGTCTCCGAGCGCGTTATACGGGAGATCGCCTGGGACGTCATCCCCGGTCTCGCCGAGAAGCTGATCCGGGCCGAGATCGAGCGGATCAAGGCGCGCGCCGAGTCCGAGCGCGACTGATCCCCCACCAGGACCGGTCGAGCCTCATCGCGGCCCTCACGGGTCGCTTCCCATTTGAGAAACGAGTGAGGTTCCATTGAGCCGTTTCAATCCCGAGTCCGTGCCTTCCCAGTTCGAGTCGAAGGAAGCCGAGGAGAAGTGGTCGAAGGTGTGGGAGGACGCCGCCGTCTATCGCTACTCCGAGGAGTCGACCGCACCCTCCTACGTCATCGACACGCCGCCCCCCACGGTCTCGGGCTCGCTCCACGTCGGACATGTCTTCAGCTACACCCAGACCGACGTCATCGCCCGCTTCCAGCGCATGCGCGGACGGAACGTCTTCTACCCGATGGGCTGGGACGACAACGGCCTTCCCACCGAGCGAAGGGTCCAGAACTACTTCCACGTCCGCTGCGAGCCGGGGGCGCCCCCCTTCGATGTGTCGAAGCTCGAACAGGCGGACGACGCGGCCCGCAAGCTCCCTCCCCGGAAGCTCCAGCGGGGCGCCTTCATCGATCTCTGCGTGAAGCTGACCGCGGAGGACGAGAAGGCCTTCAAGGCGCTGTGGCAGCGCCTTGGCCTGTCCGTCGACTGGTCGCAGGAGTACTCGACGATCAGCGAGCACTCGCGCCGGATCGCGCAGCTTTCGTTCCTCGATCTGTTCGAGAAGAAGCACGTCTACACCCTCGAGGCCCCCACCATGTGGGACGTCGACTTCAAGACCGCGGTGGCCCAGGCCGAGGTCGAGGACCGCCCCATGAAGGGCGCGTTCCACAAGATCCGCTTCGCGGTGGAGGGCGGAGGCGACTTCACCATCGCCACCACCCGCCCCGAACTCCTGCCCGCCTGCGTGGCCGTGGCCACCCATCCCGACGACGAGCGCTACAAGGGCCTCATCGGGAAGAACGCCGTGACCCCTCTGTTCCGCGTTCCCGTGCCCATCTTCGGCTCGCCTCTCGTCGATCCGGCCAAGGGCACGGGCATCCTGATGGTCTGCACCTTCGGCGACGCCACCGACGTGCAGTGGTGGCGCGAGGAGAAGCTGCCCCTGCGGCAGACCGTGGGCCGCGACGGCCGCAAGGCGAGCATCGAGTTCGGAACCGAGGCCTTCCCGAGCCGCGATGCCACGGCCGCGAACGCGGTCTACGCGACCGTGGCCGGAAAGTCGATGTCGGAGGCGCGGCGCCTGATCGTGGAAGCGTTGCGGAACCCGGATGGCTCCGCGGACAGGAATGGCGCGCCGCCCCTCGTCGGCGAGCCCGAGCCTCTCGAACACGCGGTGAAGTTCTTCGAGAAGGGCGATCGCCCGCTCGAGTTCGTGTCGTCGCGCCAGTGGTTCGTCCGCCTCATGAATCAGCGCGACAAGCTGATCGAGATGGGCGACTCGATGGAGTGGCACCCGGACTTCATGCGCCTGAGGTTCAGGAACTGGACGGAGAATCTCCAGATCGACTGGTGCGTGTCGCGCCAGCGTTACTTCGGCGTGCCCATTCCCGTCTGGTACCGGGTGGATGCCGGCGGCGCCACCAACTTCGACGCGCCCATGGTGCCCGAGGCCAGCCGTCTGCCCGTCGATCCCACCGTGGATACGCCCACCGGCTTCACGGAGGCGCAGCGCGACCAGCCGAACGGCTTCACCGCCGACCCCGACGTGTTCGACACCTGGTTCACGAGTTCGCTCTCGCCCCAGATCGCGAGCGGCTGGACGGAGAACCCGGCCCGCCACAAGAAGCTCTTCCCCATGGACGTGCGCCCGCAGAGCCACGAGATCATCCGGACCTGGGCCTTCTACACCATCGCGAAGGCGTGGCTCCACGAAGGCACCATCCCGTGGAAGCGTGTGGCCATCTCGGGCTGGGTGCTCGACCCCGACCGCAAGAAGATGTCGAAGAGCAAGGGCAACGTGGTGACGCCCATGCACCTGCTCGACCAGTACGGGTCGGACGCGGTGCGCTACTGGTCGCTCGCCGCGCGCCTCGGCGTCGACACCGCCTTCGACGAGAAGGTCCTGAAGGTCGGCCGCCGCCTGGTGGTCAAGGTCTACAACGCGACCCGCTACGTGCTCGGCCAGGAAGCGCCCGAGGGACCGATCACCCACCCGCTCGATCTCGGCTTCCTCCATCAGCTCCAGGCCGTCATCGAGAGCGCGACCGCTTCCCTCGACGCCATGGACTACGCGGGCGCGCTCGACACTATCGAGCGATTCTTCTGGGACAGCTTCACCGACACCTACCTCGAACTCGTGAAGGGACGCGCCCGCAGCGAGTCGGATCCCTCCGGCCGCGCCTCCGCGGTGGCGGCGTTGCGACGGGGCCTGAACGTCCTGCTGCGGCTGCTGGCGCCCTATCTGCCCTACGTGACCGAAGAGGCCTGGAGCTGGGACTTCGCGGGAGAGCCGAAGAAGTCCGTTCATCTCGCTTCCTGGCCGGAGACGAGCGAACTCGCATCCCTGGGAACCTCGCGCGAGCACGCCGATGTCTACGAACTGGCCAAGGGAGCGCTCGGCGCCATCAACCGCGCGAAGACTCTCGGCGGAGGAACCGTCGGCCGCCACGTGGCCTCGCTCACCATCGCGGCTCCGCAGAAGACCCTCGATCTGTTGGCGAAGGCCGAGGCCGACATCCTGGCCGCCACCCGCGTGATGAGCCTCAAGAAGGTCGCGGTCGGGGAAGATCCCGGGTTCGACCTCGGAACCCTGGTCAGGGAAATCGAACTGGCCCCGGTCCCGGAGAAGGCATGAGCCGATGCGCATGGCGCCGCTGAGCCCGGGTCCCTCCGACTACGAACGGGCCCTGGCCGCCGCGGGCCTCTCCGACATCACGGTCTTCCATCGCCAGAGCACCGGTTCCACCAACGACGACGCCCGGTCGATCGCCGCCATCGGCCTTCCCCTGCTCGAGTCCGCGGTCGCCATCGTGGTCGCCGAGACCCAGACGAAAGGGCGAGGCCGCGGCTCGAATGCGTGGTTCTCGCCCCAGGGCTCGATCGCCCTCACCATCACCGTACCCGGCGTCGATGCCGGCCGGCTGGGTGTCCTGCCCCTCGGGGTCGGCGCCGCGGTGGCGGGCGCGCTCAGGGATCTCGGAGCCCCGGCGCTCGTGAAGTGGCCCAACGACGTCCTGATCGAGGGGGCCAAGGTGTGCGGCATCCTGTGCGAATCGAGTCTGCTCGCGGGCACGGCCCGCGTGTTCGCAGGCATCGGCATAAACGTGGAACCGGCCTCCGTGGACCCGGCGGCGCTCCCGGGCGCCACCACCCTCGGTAACCACGGGGTCGCCGCGGATCGCCCGTCGCTCGTGGCCGACCTCACCGCGCGAGTCCTGGCCCTCGTCCGGGGCGACGCCTCCTCGGCCCGGATCGTCGAGGGCTGGAAGGCGGTAGCGGTCCCCTGGTGGGGCGAGGAAGTCACCCTCGTGGACGGGGATGCCGAACGGCGGGTCACCCTGCTCGACGTCAACCCGGAAGGCCAGCTCGTGGTCCGCGACGAGGGCGGCGCCATTCGCTCCCTCGTGTCCGGGGAGGTGCGCCGATTACGGGCCGCAGCCTCTTGAAGCCGGCCGATGCGCCGGAGCCCGAAGTCGCGTACTTCCGGGACATCGAACGGGCCTTC
>DAORUA010000140.1:0-6188 GCA_035432945.1 Vicinamibacteria bacterium
TTGTACTCGGGGGACGCGGGATTGGTGTAGATCCCGAAGGCGCGCACGCCGATCATCTGCGCGACCTTCTCCTCGAGGGTCAGGGTCTTGAGCGTCTTCTCCGCCCACCCCGAGAGGGCCGGGGAGGCCGCGCGGGGCTTGGCCGGCGGCTGCGGTGGAGGGGAGATCGAGCGAAAACAGGAACTCGAGGCAAGGGCCAGAGCGAGGAGAAACGTGGAGCTGGTCCACGGGCCGGAGTGCCGGAAGGCCATTGCTGCCGATGCTAGCAGTTGGGGCAGGTGCCTCAGCCGAGGATCCTCCGGGCCACCGCGGACACGAGCGGGGGCACGTCGTCCGACCGGGCCAGGTCCCTGAGATCGCCCGGGTTCATCTCCGCGATCAGGGCCAGGGAGATCGGATGAGGCGTCGTGGAGCTGCGGACGATCGCCCGTCGAACCTGGTAGGAGAGCGCCCAGCGATGCACCTTCAGGATCTCGGAGGCGATCTCGCGCGGCGCGTCATCCGACTCGAGGATCGCGCAGAGGTCTCCGTCGCGCAGGCGCGGATTGTGAAGCCCGGCCGCGCGCACCCTGGGATCCCGGGAGCAGAGCAGCCGGCAGGTCACCCGGCGCGGGCCGACCCGGGACAGCGTGATGAGATCTCCGAGCCGCATGGCATTGAGACCGTCGAGCAGGAGGGCCTCGGCCTTCTGGCGCACCGAGGGAGCGAGTTCCGCCGCTACGGCCACGTCGGCGAGATCCCGCCAGGTGAGGCCGGGCAGGGCCTGAAGGGCGAGGCGGGGGGTCGTGGAGGGCGACCTCGCCACCGCGCCGAGCACGGTCTGGCGCGTTCCAAACCGCGAGCGCTCCATGACGAAGACGGCGACGCTCGAAGGAAGCCGGCTGCGCAGCGCGTGCCGCAGGTCCAGGTCGGTGATCGAATCGTCCGAGAGCAGGAGGGCCAGCCGATCCGGATCGTCGGCGCTCTCCGCCAGAGCACGGCGCAAGTCGGTTCTCGAGTATCCGGGCGCGCTCATCGCTGCTCGCCGCGGCCTCGTCCCGCATCGAGGGCGGACCGGAACGAGGCGGCCGCCTCCCCGGCGCGCCCGGCGGGGGCGAAGGGGCGAATGGCCGCAATGCCGGCGGCACCGTAGGACCTGAGCGTGTCCACGTCGCCGGAGGTGACGCCGCCCACCGCCAGCACCGGCACCTTCAGTCCGCGCAGCAGTTCACCGAGGCCGGCGACGCCGAGCGCGCGCGACTCCTTCCCCGGGGTTTTGAAGACCGGCCCCACCATCGCGAAGTCGGCCTGGTCGAGCGCCGCCTTTTCGAGGCCGGCCCGATCGTGCCTCGAGACTCCGATGAGAAGACCGGGAAAGGCCTCCCGCACGCTCCGCGGGTCGAGACCGGACTCGGGAAGGTGGACGCCGCGGGCGCCGGTAAGGGCGGCGATGTCCGGCCTCGAGTTCACGAGGATCCGATCCGCGCTCCCCGCCGCCGCGATGACGTCGCGCACGAGGGCCAGGAACTCGCGTGAGGTCAGATCCTTCGCCCTCACCTGCACGAAGTCGGCGCCGCCGCGGAGCGCTTCACCCGCGGAGCGCGCACCTCCCGCGCCCACGATCGCCATCAGAATCGGACGAGGGCCGTCGTTCAATTCCGCGCGCGTTTGAAAAGGATGTGGGTCAGATCCAGCGCGGCGGCGGCGAGGTTGACGAATCCAAGGCCGCTGACCGCGCCCCGAAACCACGGGGCGAGAAGGATCTCGCGCAACTGCAGGGAAGTGGAGAGGGCCGGATGGTTCTCCCACAGCGGCGTCCAGGGCGCCAGCACCAGGGTCGCGCCCACCATCAGGGAGCTGATGAACTGGATCAAACGCACCGCCAAGTCGCTTCGCCTGTCGCTGACCACGGCGGTATCTGGAGCGAGTCGGGACTCTGACCGTGCGAGCAGCAAACGAACTACCGGTCAGGCCCGCGCCTGAAGATCCCTCAGCTTGTCGGACACATCACGGAACGACGGGTCCTCCCGCACGAGGTCGGCGAAGGTCGCCTTGGCCTTGGCCAGATCGCCCGTTGCTTCGAAGGCGATGCCGAGGTCGTAACGCAGACCCCGGTACTCTTCCGGGGCGCGGCCGGGAACCTGAAGGCCGCGCTCGTACCACTGAACGGCCACCTCGGCCATTCCCTTCTCCATGAAGCAGATCCCGATCATGCTCGAGCACTCGAGCGACCGCTTGGGGTCCTTGGCGGCCAGCTGGAACTCGGCGATGGCCTCATCGACCAGGCCCATCTCCTTGTAAGCGATGCCGAGGTTGTACCGGGTGTCGTAGTCGCCTTCGCCGAGCTGGGAGTCGACC
The DNA here is from genome assembly GCA_035432945.1 of Vicinamibacteria bacterium. Classification (GTDB taxonomy): domain Bacteria; phylum Acidobacteriota; class Vicinamibacteria; order Fen-336; family JAGNNV01; genus JAGNNV01. The sequence goes on from DAORUA010000140.1 coordinate 2,338, forward strand.
CCCTTCTTGAACTCGTTGAAGACATCCTGAAGGCCCTGATCCTCGAAGCTCGAGGACCGCGACGTGTCGACCGGCGCCTCCTCGAGCGCCGGCTGGGCGTCGAAGAGCGCGGAGAGTTCGGCGCCAAGGTCGATTCCCCCCGAGTCTCCGATCGGAGCGGCTTCGGCCACCCGCGTGTTGACCGCGGCCGGGGTCTCGGCGGGTTCTCGAGGCGCTTCGGGAAGGTCGTCGAAGGAAAGACCGCTGAGCAGGTCGTTCTCCGCGGCCGGGGGCGCGGGAGCGGGTGAAGGGGGAGGCGGGGGCGCGGCCGCGGCTTTCGGCACCGGGGGAGGCGCCGCAGCCGGAGCCGGCTCAGGCTGCGCCGAGAGATCAAGCCCGAGGCTCGAGGCTCTTTCCAGGAGCGACGGATTGCCGGGGAACCGGGAGAGAGCGTCGCGCAGCGCGTCCTTGGCATCGTCGACGAAACCGAGGGCGATGTACGAATCCACTTCTTCGACCGCCTTGGCGATCTCGGGGTCGACCGAGGGGGCCGCACCCAGACCGATCGGACGAGCGATCGACCCTGAAGCGAAGTCGACGTCGGGCCCCGCCTCTCCGGCGTCCGGCAGCGCGAGCGCGGGGAGAGGCTCGAGTTCGCTCTCGGCCTCGCCGAAGCCCGCGGCCAGCGCATCGGCTTCCGCGCTCTGGGACGCCGACATTTCGGCCGGGGCGGCCTCCGCGGGAGCTTCGTCCTCGACGCCCATTTCGAGATTGAGGTCTTCTTCCTCCTCGGCGGCCGGCGCCGCCTCGGGCGCCATCTCCATGGGCGGCGGCTCCATCGCGGCTTCGAAGCCTGCTTCGGGCATGGCCTCGAAAGCGGGAGGCGCCGGTTCCTCGAGCGCGTCGAGGGAGAGTTCCGCGGGCGGCTCGGCCTCCACCTCGATCCCTGGCGCCTCCGCGACCGCGGACTCGGCGTCGGAAATGCCCGGCCACAGGACCTGCGCCTCGTCGGCGAGCATCTTGCCGAGGCTTTCGTTCCCGTCCTTGCGCGCGACCCCGGCGAGCCAGAGACACTCGCGGGCCGCCTCCTCCATCCGTTCCGTCTCCTTGAAGATCTCTTTCTTCTCGAAGCGGCCGTCGAAGATGTTCGGATAGCGGTTGAGGACGAGGTCGACCTGCTCTTCGGCCTTGTCGAGGAGGCCGTATTTCCGGAAGACCCGCGACTCGGCCAGGTGCTCCTCGATGAACTCCCGGTCGGTGTTGGAATCGGCGGACTTTCCCTGCGGACGCACGATCGCGCCGGTATCGAATTCGAGGCCCTCGAGGTCGGACGCCCCCACCGTGGCCACCGGGGGGGGGAGAGTGACGTCGGCGGCGGCCTTCTTCTCCACCGCCACCTTGGCCGGACCGGACAGCACCGGCGCCGCCTTCTTCTTGCGCAGCGATTCCAGCCGGGCCTTGAACTGCTCGTTGTCCGGCTCGACCTCCACCAGCTGGGACGCGGTGTCCTCGGCGGCCCGATCGCTGCCCGCGGCGAGGTGGGCCTCGAGGAGATTGCTCAGGGCCTGGACGATGGCGCGATCGTTCTGCCGGATCCGCGCCACCTCCACGAGCTTCTGGAGCGTCCGCACATGGTGGGGCGAGCGGTTCGTGATCTGAAGGAGAAGGTTGTTGGCGCGATCGGCGTCGCGCTTGAGCAGGAGCTGCTCGACCAGGGGGATGACGGTGTCGTAGGCCTCGTCCGCGCGCGCCTGGACCGCGTAGATCTGGACGAGGATGATCCTCGCTTCCTGGCTAGCCGGGGCTTTTTCGAGGACGCTCTCGAGAGTGGACTGGGCATCGGTCACCCGCTTGGCCCCGAGATAGGCCTGGCCGAGCTGCATCATCGACTCGGGGGAGGAATCCTGGGCGCTGACCTCCTCGAGATAGGCGATGGCCTTGTCGTAGCTTCGCTGGGCGAGATGGACCTTTCCGAGCTGGGCCTTCACCTTGATCCCGTGATCGATCTTGAGGCCCTTTTCGAGAACCTGGATCGCCTCGGCCGGGTGGCCCTTGAGGTTCAACTCGTCGGAGATGGCGATGTACTCGCCCACCGCCTTCTCGGTAGAGCCTTCCTTGGTGTAGATGTCGGCGAGGCGCGACCGGGTCTTCAAGTCGGAGGAGTCGATCTCCACCATCTTCCGCAGGGTCTCGGCCGCTTCCTTGAGCCGGTTCCGCTTGAGCTGATCCTCGGCGACGATCTGGTACTGGCCCTTGGCCTCCATGACCAGGCCCTGCTTGGCGTAGAGGTCGGCGAGCTTCGCGTAGGGCTCGACCACGGAAGGGTCGAGCTTGTTGATCTTCTTCCAGATCGCGATGGCCTTGAGGTGGAAGCCGTCCCGCGCGTAGAACTCGGCGACCTTCGCGTACTCGTCGCCCGCCTCGCGCATCTTTCCGATCTTCGCGAACAGGTCTCCGATCTTGTTGATCGTGTTCCAGTCGCGAGGATTGTCCTCGAGCAACTGGCGATACAAGGGGATCGCCTGATCGAGTTTTCCCGCCTTCTCGGCCTTCTCGGCTTCCTGGCGGGTCTTAATCGGATTGATCTTGGCCAATGGTTTATTGCCTGACGGGGTGGGGTTTTATGCGAGCGATGTTCGATTATCTCTTGAGAGTGCTCAAAAGAGCCACCCGGTACGTTCGATAAATGACTTCCGGTGAAAAGGCGACGGCCCGAGCGTCCTCAAGGCGGCGAGATGTGCGGCGCTCCCGTAGCCTTTGTTCTCCCTGAGGCCGAAGCCCGGGCAAGTGGCATCCCACTCTTCGATCATACTGTCTCGAAGAACTTTGGCAACGATGGAAGCGGCCGCGATCGACACGGAGAGCGCGTCGCCCTTGACGATCGCTTTCTGAGCCACCCCGTCGAGGGGCTCGTCGATGCCGTCGATGAGGACGAGCTTAGGGGCGACCTTGAGCCCGGCAACCGCCCGGCGGATGGCGAGGTGGGTGGCCATGCGGATGTTCAGCCGGTCGATCTCCTCGGCGCTGGCGACGCCGATCGACCAGGCCTGGGCCCCTTCGCGGATGCGGATGGCCAGCTCTTCGCGCCGCCGGGCCGTGAGCTGCTTGGAGTCGTTGAGGCCGGCCCAGTCGAAGCCCTCGCCCAGGATCACGGCGCCGGCCACCACGGGGCCGAAGAGCGCTCCCCGTCCGACTTCATCGGCTCCCGCGACCGGGACATCCCCCCGAGACGCCGCTTCCTTTTCGAACCGGTCGTCGCAAAGATTGGGCGAGTTCGAGGGGCGGAACCCGTCCTCGTCGGCGTCCGGCCCCCTCGGGGGGCCAGCCGCAGTCTTCTTCTTTCGGCTCAAGCGGGAACGCCTGGAGCCTGAGACGGACGGCTTAGGAGGCAGTCTCGGCGGCGGCCTTGCCCTTGGCCTTCGCCGGCTTGTCGCGAAGTTCCTTGAGGCGGAGCGCCTTGCCCTTGAGGTCGCGCACGAAGTAGAGCTTCGCGCGGCGCACGTGGTGGCGCTTCAAGACCTCGATCTTGTCGACCGACGGGGTGGAGAGCGGGAAGATGCGCTCGACGCCTTCGCCGAAGGAGACCTTCCGGACCGTGATCGAGCGCTTGGCGCCCGTGCCGCTGATACCGATGATCAGGCCCTCGAAGATCTGGATGCGCTCCCGCTCCTGATCCTTGTCCTTCTTGGCCTTGGCCGTCTTCGCCTTCTGCTCCTCTTTGAGGACGGACTCGCGGACCTTGACGTGGACGCGGACGGTGCTGCCGGTGCGAAGGTCGGGATGGATCTTCGGGTTGATGTTCTTTTCGATGGTTTCGATGGCGTTCATGGGGGTTCCTATGGGCTCCGGGAGCCGGCGAGTTTAGCCTAGTC
>DAORUA010000140.1:6288-8840 GCA_035432945.1 Vicinamibacteria bacterium
GCTCGACTCATCGTCGCCGAGCGCGCCCGGAATCAGGCGCACGCTCGCCTCGACCACCGCGAGCGCCGGCACCTCCCCGCCCATGAGGACGAAGTCCCCGAGGCTCAACTCCTCGGTGGCGAGGTGGGTCCGGACCCGCTCGTCGATGCCCTCGTAGCGGCCGCAGAGGAGCACGAGGCGTTCGAGTTGCGAATAATCGCGCGCCTTGACATGGGTGAACTTCTCTCCGCGCGGAGAGAGAAGCACGATGGGCCGGGAGGGCGACGGGCCTTCCGGCAGGACCGCCTCGACCGCCTTGAAGAAGGGTTCCGCCTGCATCACCATCCCCGGGCCGCCCCCGAAGGGCGCGTCGTCGACCCGGCGATGGCGGTCGGTCGTGAAGGTCCGGAGGTCGTGCGCCTCCACCCGGACCAGGCCCGTCTCGATGGCGCGCGCCACGATGCCGTGGGCCAGGGCCTGACGAATAAGCTCGGGGAAGATCGTGATGACGTCGATTCGCAGGGTCACGAGCGCACCGTCCCCGAGGCCTTGACCTTCATGAAGCCGCCCTTGACATCGACTTCGAGAATGAAGGCGTCGACGAGCGGCAGCAGGGTTTCGCGCGCCTTTTCATCGTGAATCACCAGGACCGGGGTGGCCCCGGTTTCCCAGAGGTCGGTCACGGTTCCGATCGACTCCCCCGACTCCACCAGGACATCGAGGCCCCGCAGCTCGTGGTGGTAATAGGAACCGGCGGGGAGCGGGGGCAGCGAGGCGATGGGAATTCGCAGTTCGGCCGCGCGCAGGGTCTCCGCGTCCTCGATGCTGGCGATGCCTTCGAACTGGATGACCAGGCGGCCCTTGTGGGGAAACATCGAGGCGACCTTGAGCCGGGCCGAGGACCCCGATGGGCGGACGACGCGGACGTCCTCGAGGGTCGAGAAACGAGCCTCGTTGTCGGTCAGGGGTTCGACCACGACCTCGCCCCGGATCCCGTGGGGACGCAGGACGATGCCGATGGTGACGCTGTCCGCGTCTTCCTTCGGAGAACGCGGAGGTGAAGAGTTCAAGTCCTGAACACCCTCGAAGAGAGGGCGCGGGAGAGCCCTGGCTTAGGCCGCGAGCTTCTCGGCCTTCTTGTGGCCCTTGATCAGGCTCTTCACCGTATCCGACGGCTGGGCGCCCTTCGAAATCCAGTAATCGACCCGGTCGGCCTTCAAAACAACCTTGCCGGGGTTGGCCCGGGGGTCATAATGGCCGACGATCTCAACGAACTTTCCGTCTCTCCACGCGCGCGAATCAGCGACAACGACGCGGTAATACGGCTTCTTGGTGGTTCCGGTACGGCGCAAACGAATAGCGAGCATCCCCTAGTTTCTCCTGAAACGGCCTTCTATGACAACCCGGGCATGCCAAAACGGGAGGCGAGCTTCCGGAGCTTCGATCCCTTGGCGCTCTGCGCGGACATCAGTTTCATCATTTTTCGTGTCTGTTCGTACTGCTTGAGCAGACGGTTCACATCTTCCACTTTGGTCCCGCTCCCCAGGGCCATGCGCTTGCGGCGCGAACCGGAGATGATTTCGGGACGTTCCCGCTCCTGGTTGGTCATGGAGTCCAGGATGGCCACGAACTTCTTCATCTCGCCCTCCCCCTGCGCCATCTGGTCGTCGTTGACCTTGGGCACGCCGGGGATCATGCGCACGAGGTCGCCGATCTTCCCCATCTTCCGGACCTGCTTGAGTTGATCGCGGTAGTCCTCGAGCGAGAACTCGTTCTTCGCCATCTTCCCCGCGAGTTCGGCGGCCTTCTTCGGGTCGATGGACTCCTCGACCTTCTCGATCAGGCCCATCACGTCGCCCATGCCGAGGATCCGGCCGGCCATGCGGGAGGCGTCGAAGAGTTCGAAATCCTCCGCCTTCTCCCCCGTGCCCGCGAAGCGGATCGGACAGCCGGTGACGGACGCGGCCGACAGCGCGGAACCGCCGCGGGCATCGCCGTCGAGCTTGGTCAGGACGATGCCGGTGATGCCGATCTGCGACTGGAAGGCGGACGCGCTTACGAGCGCGTCCTGCCCGGTCATGGCGTCGGCCACGAAGAAGATCTCCGAGGGCTCGGCGAGTGCTTTCTGGGCCTTGAGCTCGGCCATCAGCTCCTCGTCGATGTGGAGGCGGCCGGCGGTGTCGATGAGGAGAATGTCGTAACCCATCGAGCGGCACTCCGCGATCGCCTTCTTCACGATTTCGAGCGGCGCGTCGGTGGGCGGCTGCATGAACTTGACGCCGATCTTGCCCGCGAGAATCCCGAGCTGTTCGCGGGCGGCGGGGCGGGCCACGTCGGTCGAGACCACCAGCGGGTAGCGGCCGTTCTTCGAGAGGTACTTCGCGAGTTTCGACGTGGTCGTGGTCTTGCCGGAACCCTGCAGGCCGACCATCATGATCACGGTGGGCGTGCGCTTGGACTCCTTCAGGCGGGGCGAGGAAGCCCCCAGAAGCGCGATCATCTCGTCGCGCACGATGCGGACCACGGCCTGGCCGGGCGACAGGCTCTTGAGAACTTCCTGCCCGACCGCCTTG
>DAORUA010000141.1:0-8791 GCA_035432945.1 Vicinamibacteria bacterium
TCCGAAACCGATTGAGCGGCCACGAGCGTCGCCTCGCGCAATGGCCACTGCAGCACGAGAGAGCCCGAGTAGTCCGCGATGCCGCCCATGAGATCGAGCCGCCCGGGCGCCCGCGCGATGAAGATGTCGCGGGAGGCCTCGAAGAAGAGATGGCGATCGACCTCCGCGGCGAAGTCCTTCGCGTCCGGCGCCTCGAACCCGGATGGATGGAGGACCTTTCGACTCATGGCCATCCTTCAGAGAAGATGACGGGACCGCAGCGCTTCGTGCAGAAGCGGCTCGATCTGAGCGCGGATGGCCGGGTTCGCATATCCCGCCCAGGCGACGTCGGCCTCGATGTCGAGCGGAGCCCGGATCGGGGCGCCCGAAGGGTCGACCACGATGACTCCCGCCTCGCGCGCGATCAGTTCCGTGGCCAGATCGTAGGGATGGCAGCAGATGCCGAGGCTCAGTCCGCGCGATCGGAGAATCGATTCGACCAGCGGCCGGAGATCCGCGTTGAACCGGTCATGGCCGGCGATCAGCTCGTAGAGCTGGCCACCGGTGCAGATGTATTGATCCTCGAAGCAGTGGGCCTTGCCTTCCTGGACCGGACCGAGGGCGCCCAGGATGATCTCCTCGTCGATCGCGGCGAGCTCCTCGCGCGCGCCGGGAAAGAAGCGGGAAACCATGGCGAACCCATGAGCGATGGTGGAAGCGTCGGAGGGCCGGAGATGGAGGGGTCTCATCGTGCGGTCGAGCCGGTTGAATCTCTCCGCGTGGGCGCCCTGGCCGCGGATGGCCCAGAGGCGGTCGGAGAGATGCTGCTTCACGAGCGGCACCTCGGTCTGCGCGGCCAGGACCACGTCCGCGAGGGTCGTGTCCTTCCCGCGATTCGGCGCGACGCCGGCGAGGATCCACGCGCTGCGCTTCTGATACATGAGGCCGCGCGTGCCATCGATCGGATCCACCAGCACGCGCCACACCGCCGAGGCCTCATCCGTCCCTCGGGGCAGGACCACGCCTTCGGGGGCGAGGCCTTCGGCCAGCAGAACGATGGGCGCGATCGAAGCCACTTCCTTCTCGAAAAGCTCGACGAGCCGCTCCTCGCCCACGCGGTCCACCGCGTAGATGGTGTCGCCCGCGCCGTCCCGGTCCACGCGGTGGAGGCTCCCCTCCGCGGCCGATTCGCAGGCCGCGACCACGGCATCGCGGATCGCGGCCTGGACACGGAGGATCGGTTGAAGGAGCGAAGCGGGGTCGGTCATCGAAGAGTGTAGTGAACGCCCGGAAGCGCTCGAAGCTCCGCCGCCTTCTCCTCGGGCGTGGTGTCGGAAAGGAAGTTCCCTCCGCCGATCTCGGGACCCGCGAGGTACTTGAGCAGGTCGGGCTTGCGCAGGGGCGGGTGGAACTCGGCGTGAAAGTGGAACGCGCTGTAGTCGCCGCCATCCGTGGGCGCCTGGTGCAGGGCCATGACGTAGGGAAACGACCGGTTCCAGAGGTTGTCGAAGCGGACCAGCACGTGCGACAACGCCTCGGCGAAGTCCATGACCTCGGCCGGGCGCAGGGCATCCACGCTCGGCGCGGTCGCCTTCGGGGCCACGTAGACCTCGTAGGCATAGCGGGCGAAATAGGGCACGAAGGCGATGGCGGTGGCGTTCTCGAAGAGAATGCGGCGGCCGTCGCGGATCTCCGCGTCGAGGATGTCCTGAAAGAGGACGCGGCCGGTCTCCGCCTTGTGCCGTGCGCTGGCGCGGGCCTCGGTCTCGATGTGCTTGAACACGAAGTTCGTGGCGTAGATCTGCCCGTGCGGATGCGGATTGGAGACGCCCACCACCGCGCCCTTGTTCTCGAAGATGAGAACGTGATCGATCCCGGGACGGTTTCCAAGGTCGCGGTACTGTTCCTGCCAGACTTCCACCAGCCGGGCCACCTGGGCGAGGGGCAGTTCGGCGAGGGTGGTGTCGTGCCGCGGGCTGTAGCAGACCACCCGGGCGATGCCCGTCGCGGCCCGGTTGCGGAAGACGGGCGATTCCTCGGCGGCCGGCTCGGGCGCGTCTTCACCCACGCAGGGCGCATCGTTGTCGAAGACGAAGGTATCGACGTAGGTCGCGTTCACCTGCCCGCTCACCCGCGTGTTGCCCGGACAGAACGTGCAATCCGGAACGTACGCGGGAAGGGGCGCGGCGCGGTGCGCCACGGTTTCGCCGATCCAGGGGCGGTTCTGGCGATGGGCGGCGACAATCACCCACTCCTCGCGAAGCGGGTGGTAGCGCTGCTCCCAGAGACTCATCCGCGCTTCTGGTAGGCCTTGAGGCCTTCGCCCAGGACGCGAATGGCCTGGCGGAGATCGTCGCAATTGAGCACGTAGGCCATCCGGACTTCGTTCGACCCGAGACCTTTCGTCGCGTAGAAGCCCGCGGCGGGGGCCACCATCACGGTGGCGCCTTCGAAGGAAAAGTCTTCGAGCAGGAAGCGGGCGAAGGCGTCCGCATCCTTCACGGGCAGCCGGGCCACCACGTAGAAAGCGCCCTCGGGCTTGCGAAGGAAGACATCCGGGAGCTTCAAAAGCTCTTCGTAAATGACGTCGCGCCGCTTCTGGTATTCGTTGCGCACGCCCTCGTAGTAGTCCGGAGTGATCTCGGACATCCCGAGGGCCAGGATCTGGGCGAGCCCGGGAGGCGACAGCCGCCCCTGGGCCGCGCGGATCACCGCGGCGATGACCTCGGGGTTCCGGGACACGAAACACCCGAGCCGGATGCCGCAGGCGCTGAAACGCTTGGACAGGGAATCGACCACGACCACGCGATCCTCCATGCCGGCGAGGTCGAGTGCCGAGGTCGCGGAAATGCCGCCGTAGACGAACTCCCGATACACCTCGTCGGAGACCAGGAAGAGATCGTGGTCGCGGCAGAAGTCCGCCACCCGCTGCACCTCCTCCCGCGAATAGACGGTGCCGGTCGGGTTGTTGGGATTGCAGAGCAGGACGAAGCGGGTGCGCTTCGAGAGCGCTTTCTCGAACGCCTCGCGGGGAGGCAGATGGAAGCCCTCCTCGCCCCGGCACTGCACGGGGACGAGCTTGACCCCGGCCATGGTCGCGAAGGAGCTGTAGTTCGTATAGAAGGGCTCGAAGACGATCACCTCGTCGCCGAATTCGGCCAGGCAGAGGAAGGCGAACAGCACGGCCTCGCTGCCTCCGGTGGTGGCGACGAGGTTTTCCGGACGGACCTTGAGTCCCACCGTCTCGTAGTAGCGGCACATCGCGGCCACGTACTGGGGCGTGCCCTGGGACGGAGAGTAGGCGATGACCGGGTCGATCGACTTGAGGCGGTCGCGCATGACCTTCGGCGTCTCGAGGTCGGGCTGGCCGATGTTCAGGTGAAAGACCTTGACGCCGCGGGCCTTCGCGGCATCCGCGTAGGGGGCCAGCTTTCGAATGGGCGAGGGCGGGAGGGCCAGACCTCGGGAAGAAACTTGGGGCACGACTTGAACCTCCACGCTCGCAGCGATTTCTCTTAGACTCCGCACATTCCGCGCGTTCGGGATCCTCCGAACCGTTCTCATTCTAGGTCTTACACAAATGCTGGCAGGATTCGGCCGGTTTCTGGTCCTCGCAATTCTCGTGCTCGGCGGCGCTCTCCTGGGCCCCTCACCCGCCGGGGGCGCTCTCCTCGGCGCTCTCATCGCCGGGGCGGTCCTGCTGATCGAGACCCTGGTGGGAAGAGCCGCGCCGCGCAACGTTCTCTCCGCGAGCTTCGGTCTCCTGGTGGGCCTCACCCTCGCCGTGCTCGCGGGCATGGCGCTCGCTCCCATGGAGACCGCGACCGGGACCATGGTTCGCCTCGGCCTCGCGGTCGGCCTCGGCTGGATCGGCCTCGCCACCGGCGCGCGGCGCTCCGATTCCTTTTCTCTGTCCCGCCTGCGTTCCGACTGGGATGCCCAGGCGGACAACGCCTCGGTCGCGAGCACGCCCAAGATCCTCGACACCTCGGTCATCATCGATGGCCGCATCGCGGAGATCGCGGAAGCCGGTTTCATGGAAGGACCCCTGGTCATCCCGCAGTTCGTGCTCGTCGAACTGCAACAGGTGGCCGATTCCTCCGATCCCCTCAAGCGCAATCGCGGGCGGCGCGGCCTCGACATGCTCCAGCGCATCCAGAAGAATCCGGTGGTGCCCATCCAGATCGTGGACACGGACTTCCCCGACGTGAAGGAAGTCGACCTGAAGCTGATCGAACTCGCGCTCGAGCTCGAGGGCAAGATCGTCACCAACGACTTCAACCTCAACAAGGTCGCCCAGCTCCGCGGGGTGAAGATCCTCAACATCAACGATCTCGCCAACTGCCTGCGCCCTCTGGTGCTGCCGGGCGAGCCCATGCGGATCTTCGTGAGCAAGGAAGGCAAGGAGCACGGGCAGGGTGTGGGGTATCTCGATGACGGCACCATGGTGGTGGTGGAGGGCGGCCGGAAGGCGCTGGGACGCACCATCGACGTGAACGTGACCACCGTCTTGCAGACCGCGGCGGGAAAGATGATCTTCGTGCGGTGGCCGGAAGCACCCGCGGACGACCTCACTCGCAAAGACACCCGGCCCGCGATGCGGCGAACCGACGCGAAGACCAACGGGAACGGCAACGGCCACGCCGACACCCAGCCCGCGAGCCTGCGCGACACCGACGAGGTTCCCCTGGCCTCGCGTCAGACCGCCGAGCAACTCCCGGCCGTCGCCAACGGCACCACCAATCGCGGCCAGTAGCGCGACGGCGGCGCTCGACTTCCCTCGGCTCGCCCTCCCTTGATCCGATTCGCGGTCGCGCATCTTGCCGCGTTCCTCGGCACTCTCGTCCTCGCCCCCATCGGGATCCTCGCCTGGCCGTTCCGGCGGGACGGCGAAGTCGGCTTCCGGATCACGCGGCTCTGGGCGCGATTCGTCCTGCGGGCGGCGGGGGTGCGCGCGACCACCGAACTGATGGCGCCCCTGCCCGAGGGTCCGGTGGTCTTCGTGTCGAACCACGTCAGTTCGCTCGACATCCCGATCCTGTTCGATGTCCTGCCGCGATCGTTCCGCATCGTCTACAAGAGCTCCCTGCTCTATGTGCCGCTCACGGGACAGTGCCTGGCCGCCACCCGCCACATCGCCATCGACCGGTCTCGCGCCTTCAGCGCGAAGCGGAGTCTTCTGGCCGCGGCGCGCCGGATCCGAAACGGGGTGTCCGTGGCCCTCTTTCCCGAGGGCACGAGAAGCGGCGATGCGCCCATGGGCGCCTTCAAGCGCGGGAGCTTCAAGCTGGCGGCGGAGGCGGGCGTGCCCGTGGTGCCGGTGAGCCTCATCGGCCTGCGGAGCGTCACCGGACCGGGTCGCATCACGCCCGGAGAGATCCGGGTGAAAATTCACTCCGCCCTCGCCATCGAGGAGGGGCCGAACGCCGTGGAGAGTCTCGCCGCCCGGGCGGAGAGCGTCATTCGAGAAGAGGTTGAAGAACAATGAGAACCGCGGTCCGTGCGGTCGTTCTGGTCGCGCTCCTTGCCGCCTTCGCCGCCGGTCCGCCCCGGCCCGCGCGCGCGAAGGCGCCCGACCGGCTGGTTGCGTCCATAGAGGCGATCCTGAAACGCGAGGTGTTCGCGCCCGCCATCGTGGCCATCGACATCCGCGACCTCGAGACCGGCCGCGTCCTGTTCGAGAAGAGCGCGGCCACGAACGTGAAGCCCGCGTCCACCATGAAGCTCTTCACCACCGCGGCCATCCTGGACGCCGAGGGACAGCTCCCGGCGACCCCCGCCACCACGGTCGAAACCGCGGGACGGCTCGACGGCCTCGGGAGGATCCTGGGCGATGTCTATCTCGTGGGCCGCGGCGACCCCAACCTCTCCGACCGCTTCGAGTGGCGAAGCGGGAAGAGCCCGTTCGATCAGCTCGCGAAGGACATCAAGGACGCGGGCATCACCCGCATCGAGGGACGGGTGATCGGCTACGACGGCCTCTTCACCGACGAGACCATTCCCGACGGCTGGACCGCGGACGATCTCGTCTGGTCCTACGGGGCCGAAGTCTCGGCCCTGAGTGCTTTCGACAATTCGCTGGACCTGCGCGTCGACCCGGGTGAGCGCGAGGGCGATCCGGGGCTCCTGACCGTTCAGCCCGCCACGGACTTCATGCGGATCGAGAGTCGGGTGGTGACCTCAATGGAAGGAACGAAGGCAAAGCTCTCCCTGACCCGACCGCCCGGATCGAGGCACGTCGTCATCGAGGGCAGCGTGCCGCGGCTCGGCGAGGCCTGGACCGGTGCGGTGGCGGCGCCGGAGCCGACGCTCTTCGCGATCACGCTCTTCGCCGAGGCCCTGGTCCGCCACGGCGTCACGTTTCGTGACGGCCCGCTCGCCTCGCGCGAACCCCTTCCGAAGGACCTCCGCCCTCTCGCCTCCATCCGGGGACCCGCGGTGGCCGAGCAGATCCGCGTGGTCAACAAGGAGAGCCAGAATCTTCACGCAGAGACGTTGCTCCGACGCCTCGGCCTCGCCGCCTTCAAAGACGCCTCTGTCGAGTCGAGCCTGAAGGCGCGGGAGGCGTTCCTGAAGGGCCAGGGCGTCCGCGTCGCCGACACCGCGATGTACGACGGATCCGGACTCTCGCGAGGCGACCTCGTGACCGCGCGCGCCGAAGTCGATCTTCTCGTCGCCATGGCCCGTCACCCTCTCGCGAAGGCGTTTCGCGATTCGCTGCCCATCGCCGGCGTCGATGGAACCCTCAAGAAACGGATGATCGGGACGAAGGCCCAGGGGCGCGTGTTCGCCAAGACGGGCTCGCTCAGCCACGTGAACGCGCTCGCGGGCTACGTGGACGCGATTTCCGGCCGGCGCTTCGCCTTCTCCATCGTGGTGAACCATCACACCCGTCCCTCGAAGGAAGTGACGGCGGCGATGGACGAAATCTGCGCCCTGCTGGTCGACCTGCGGTGACCGAGGCGGGAAGGGCCCGGCCGGTCACCGCGATCCTGGGCTTCGGCGGCTTCGGACGCGCCCCGGGCGATCGGACCTCGACCGAAGGGGCGGGCGGCTAGTCTTCAGACGTGCCGGATATCGAAACCCGCCCGCAGACGCGCGAAGAGAGCATCCTCGAGGGCCTGAACGAGGCCCAGCGCGGGGCGGTGCTGCATGGCGACGGGCCACTCCTCATCGTGGCCGGCGCCGGCACCGGCAAGACCACGGTCCTCACCAGGCGCATCGCGCACCTCATCACCACCAGGCGCGCCAGGCCGGAGGAGATCCTCGCCCTCACCTTCACGGAGAAGGCGGCGAGAGAGATGTCGGAGCGGGTGGATCAGCTCGTGCCCTACGGGTACACCGAGAGCTTCATCGCCACCTTCCACGCCTTCGGCGATCGGATGCTCCGCGAGAACTGCTTCGCGGCGGGACTCCCTGCCGACTTCCGCGTGCTGTCCCGGGCCGACGAAATCGTCTTCCTGCGCGAACGCCTCTTCTCCCTGCCGCTCGACCGCTTCCGCCCTCTCGGGGACCCGGGGCGTCACCTCTCCACCCTGGTGGAGTTCGCTTCCCGGGCCAAGGACGAGGACGTGTCGCCGAAGGCGATTCTCGCTTTCGCGGAGAACCAGCTCGATCAGGCCGGCGCGGCGGAGGGGGATGAAGCCCTCGCCCTTCGCGAGCAGGCTCTCGACCTGATCGAGGCCGCGAAGTTCTTTGAGGCCCAGCAGGCGGCCCTCGCGGCCTCCGCGCTCGTGGACTTCGGCGACCAGATCCACCTGTTCCTGAAACTCCTCCGCCAGCGCCCCGACGTGGCGCTCGCCCTCCGCAAGCGGTTCCGATACATCCTGGTCGACGAGTTCCAGGACACGAATCACGCCCAGCTCGAACTGATCCGGCTCATCGCGGGCGAGGGCAGCCCGAACATCACCGTGGTGGGCGACGACGATCAGGCGATCTACCGCTGGCGGGGCGCGGCGCCCGCGAACCTCATCCATTTTCTCTCGCTCTACCCCGCGGCCACGCGGGTGGTCCTTCGCCAGAACTACCGGTCGACCCAGGAGATTCTCGACACCGCCTACCGGCTGATCACCTACAACAACCCCCACCGGCTCGAGGCCATGACCGGCCTCGACAAGCGGCTCGTCGCCGAGCGGGGGATGGGGAAGAACGTGGCGCACTGGCGTTTCCCGAGCGCCTCCGCCGAGGCCGACGCGGTCGCGAAGGCGATCGAGAACTTCCACGAGCATGGCGAGGTGCCGCTCAACGAGATCGCGATCCTGGTTCGCAACAACGCGGATGCCGATCCCTTCCTGCGCGCCCTCAACATGCGAGGCATTCCGCACCGTTTCTCGGGAGGAGCGGGGCTCTTCGAGCGGCCCGAGGTTCGCAGCCTCATCGCCTTCCTGCGCCTCGTGGCTTCGCCCGACGATTCCGTCTCTGCCTGGGCTCTCGCTTTCTCCGAGATCTATTCGTTCGATCCGGTCGATCTCTCCCGGATGTCGCGCTACGCCTCGAAGAAGACCCGGCCCCTTCTCGACGTCCTGCGGGAACTCGAGGGGAACGACGACCTCGCCTCCGTGAAAGGCCCGTCGAGGGAGGCGGCGAAGAGGTTCGTGGCCGACATCGAACGCGGTGTCGGCTCAATGGCGCAGAAGCGGACGGGCGAGGCCCTCTACGAATTCCTCAAGGCGTCGGGGTATCTCGCGCGTCTCGCCTCCGTTTCATCCTCCAAGGACGAACGGAAGGTGGCGAACATCGCGCGCTTCTTCGAGATCGTCCGCGGCTTCTCCGTGGTGGCGGAGAACGACAACGTTCCCTCCTTCGTGGCGCG
>DAORUA010000142.1:0-8733 GCA_035432945.1 Vicinamibacteria bacterium
GGATTCGAGCCCCAGGAGCAGCGCCTCGTGCGCTTCCGGCCATCGAGGATCCGCGCCTTCTACGAACGGCCCCCCGTGGAGTCCGCCGCGCGCGCGTAGCCTCGGAGGCGGGGACGAGAGGCAGACGAACGAAGTCGCCGCCCAGACCCATCATCTGGAGGCCCGCCTTGAGCGGAATGGGGTTGCTCTCCACGAAGAGCGCGTCGATCAGGGGAAGGAGCCGGTTGTTGAGCTTCACCGCCTCATCCCGCCGTCCCGCGCGCGCCGCGTCCACCAGCTGTTTCGTCTCCTTCGGGATCATGTTCCCGAGAACCGAGACCAGTCCTTCCGCACCCACCGCGATGGACGCGAGAGCCAGGTTGTCGTCCCCGGAGAGGAGGGTCTTGCCCGACGGGAGCGTGCGGGCGACCTCGCTGATCTGCGCCACGTTGCCGCTCGACTCCTTCACCGCCACCACCTGCTCGTTCTGCCAGAGCAGCTGCAGCGCCGCGGGGGTGAGGTTCAAGCCGGTGCGCCCGGGGACGTTGTAGACGATGAAGGGAAGCCCGGGCGCCGCATCCGCGGCGGCGCGGAAGTGGGCCACGAGACCCTGGGGCGTGGGCTTGTTGTAGAAGGGGGTCACGATCAAGGCGCCGTGCGCGCCGAGTTCGAGCGCGCGTTTCGTCCAGGCCACGGTCTGGCGCGTGGAGTTGTGGCCGGTTCCCGCGACCACCTTCTTTCCCCGGGCCTCTTCGAGGGTCGCGGCGATCAGGGGATCGCGCTCGCTCTCCGCGATGGTGGCGGCTTCGCCGGTGGAGCCGAGGACCACCAGGACGTCCGCGCCGCCTTCGGCCACGTGCTTCACGAGAGCCCGGAACGCCTTCATGTCGAGGTCGCCCGTCGAGGTGAACGGTGTGGCGAGAGCCACGGAGAGTCCGGAAAAGTCGGCGGTTTTGGGGGTAGTCACGGCTTGACCTCTTTGAAAAGTGGATCGAGTGTTTCTTCGGAGAACTGGTCCATGGTGAAAACGCCCTTGCGGCCGTGGATCCACGCGGACACGCGCAACGCGCCGTCCGCGTAGGCCATGGGGGAGCGGGAAGCATGGTGGAGTTCGAGGGTCTCCGCCGGCGCGTCGATGCCCACGATGTGGCTCGAGTAGGTGTGGCCGGCGCGGATGGAGGAGACGCTCAACTGGTGCTCCTTCAACTCCCCCGGGCCCTGAAGCGTCCACTCGGTTTTCCGTGGGCAGCCCTTCATGATCACCTTGGCCAGCAGCTTCGCGGTGCCCGACGGCGCGTCCCTCTTGCGGGCATGGTGATGCTCGACGATGTAGGGATCGCGGCCGGGGTCGAGGGCGGCGAAGCGCGCCATCACCAGGGAGAGCCGGGCGTAAAGCGCGATGGAAAGCGAGAAGTTGGGCGCCACCACCACGCCGATCCGATCGCCCACCCGCTCCTTGAGGTCGGGAATCGACCATCCGGTGGTCCCGATCACGAGATCGGTGGAGTTTTCGAGCGCCCAATTGACGTGGGCCTCCGCCGCTTCCCCCATGGAGGCGTCGATCGCCACATCGACCGGGCTCGGCGGGGCCTGGTTCCGGCCCACCTGCCAGCTGATCCTCTCGCCCCCCAGGGTCGCGATCGCGGAACCGAGCCGCCCGCGCCCGAACAATCCGATCTTCATTTCGACTCTCCAGTTCCCGCGAAGAGCGCCTGGTGAAGGAGCCGCACCGCCGCCGCCTCGTCCTTGCGCTCGACCACAAGGCTCAGATTGATCTCGTTGCTGCCCATCGAAATCATCTCGACGTTGATGGACGAAAGCGCTCCAAAGACACGCGCCGCGAGCCCCGGCGTGTGCTTCAGCCTCTCGCCGACCAGTGCCACCAGGGCGCGATCGGAAGCCACGCTGACGTGGGCGAAGGCCCCGAGCTCCTTCTTGATCGCGTCGATGGGCGCCATCGCTTCGACGGTGAGGGAGACGCTGACCTCCGCGGTCGCCACCACGTCGACGGACACGCCGAGGCGGCCGAAGACCTCGAAGATACGCCCGAGGAAACCGCTCTGCGCGAGCATGCGCGTGCTCTCGATGGTGATCACCTGAATCGGGCTGCGGCTCGCGATGGCGGTGGCCGGCCGCGGCGAGCCCGTGCCGCCAAGGGCGGTGATGGTGCTGAAGCGTCCGTCCGGCCGCATGGTGTGGCGCACGGTCACGGGGATGTTCGCGTCCACCGCGGGCTGGATGGTGGCGGGATGGAGGACCTTCGCGCCGAAGGCCGCAAGCTCGGCGGCCTCGCGGAAACTGAGCTCCAGGATCGGGGTCGCTTCCGGAACCATCCTCGGGTCGGCGGTGAGGATGCCCTCGACGTCGGTCCAGATCTGAACTTCAGCGGCCCCGATCGCGGCTCCGAGGAGAGAGGCGGAGTAATCGCTTCCGCCGCGGCCGAGGGTGGTGGTGATGCCGTCCTTCGTCGAGCCGATGTAGCCCTGGGTGACCACGACCTGGCCCCCGCTTATGAGCGGAAGGAGCTCGGTGCGGGCGAGGGTTGCGATGTCCCCGGTCTGCGGCTCGGCGCCTCCGAAACGACCGTCCGTGCGCATGACCCGGCGCACGTCGAGCCAGGCCGTGGGCACGCCGTGGGCGTGCAGGTACGCGGCCACGATCTGGGAACTCAGGAGTTCTCCGAACGAGACGATGGCGTCGCGGCTGCGGGCCGAGAGTTCTCGAAGGAGGGCCACGCCGCGCAGCAGCATGTCGATCTGGGTGGCGAGAGCGTCGATGAACTGCTGAAGGTCGACGGGCGGCTCGCCCTCCCAGAGCTCGGAGCACGCTTTCTTGTGCTTCGCCACGATCTCCCGCAAGGCCTTGAGAGCCGCCTCGGTCTCGCCGCGTTCCGCCGCCTGGGCGGCCGCGAAGAGCGCATCCGTGGTCTTGCCCATGGCGGAGAGAACCACGACCGGAGACTGCGCGCCCGCGTTTCTGACGATCTCGGCCACCCGGCGCACGCACGCGGCGTCGGCGACGCTGCTGCCCCCGAATTTCAGGACCAGGCTCATGCGAGATACCCCAGGGCGTGCGCGAGTTCGGCGTTCAGGATTGAAGCCCCCGCGGCGCCGCGCTCGGTGTTGTGGCCGAGCAGCGCGAACTTGATGCCGAGCAGGGGGCACGAGCGAACGCGCCCGACATGGACGCTCATGCCTCCGTCCTTCTCGACATCGAGGCGGACCTGCGGGCGATCCTCCGCCGTGTGCACGCGGATCGGAACCGGGGGAGCGGTGTGAAGGGAAGTCACGCGCGGATCCCCGCGCCAGGTCCGAAAGACCTCCGCGACCTGGTCGGGTGAAGGCTTCCCCCGCAGGGCCACGCTCACCGCTTCGCTGTGGCCCTCGATCACCGGCACGCGATGACACATCGCGGAGATTGCGAAGGGCGCCGCTTCGATCGCGCCGTTCACGAACCGGCCGAGCATCTTGGGCGCTTCCTCCTCGACCTTCTCCTCTTCGTTGCGGATGAAGGGAATCACGTTGCCGAGGATGTCGAGGCTGGGGACGCCCGGGTACCCGGCGCCGCTGATCGCCTGCATCGAGGTCATGAACACGCGCTCGATGCCGAAGGCCTGGTGCAGGGGGGCGAGGCCCATGACCAGGACGGTGGCGGTGCAGTTGGGATTGCAGACGATCGCGCCCTTCCATCCACGCGACTTTCGTTGCGTCTCGACGAGGCCGATGTGATCGGCGTTGGCCTCGGGCACGAGCAGAGGAACGTCAGCGGCCATGCGGAACGCCGAGGCGTTCGAGAAGACGAACGACCCCGCGGCCGCGAAAAGAGGTTCGATTTCTGTGGCCGAGCCCGAGTCGAGGGCGCTGAACACGACCGGCGCCATCGCCTCGTCGGGATGCGCGGCGCGAAGCGTCTGCTTCCGCAGGCCCCCGTGAGGCTCTCCATCGAGGCGCCACGCGCACGCGTCCTCGTAGACCTTCCCCGTGCTCCGATCGGACGCGGCCAGGTGCCGGATCTCGAAGAGAGGGTGATCGGTCAGACGGCGCACGAAGCGCTGGCCGACCACGCCGGTGGCGCCAAGAATGGTGACTGGAATGCGACTCATCGCTGTTGTTTCATCTCCGTTGAACTCCGCTTAGATGGAGTCCATCGTCGAAACAACGGTGGACCCTCGAAAGTCCACTCCGCTCGCTGCAAAAGGATGCGGCGACCATTGTTCCTCAGGCACTCCACGGTCTCCTTCGCGCGAGACCGCAGCAGCCGCGGGGTCTTCTCCCCTCACGTCCAGGGATGAGGTTGCTGACGACCTCGTCCCTTCGGCGGTCCTCCCCTTTCGTCCTCCTTCAACCGATCACAGCATCGTCGGGAGAACTACTGATGGGGA
The DNA here is from genome assembly GCA_035432945.1 of Vicinamibacteria bacterium. Classification (GTDB taxonomy): domain Bacteria; phylum Acidobacteriota; class Vicinamibacteria; order Fen-336; family JAGNNV01; genus JAGNNV01. The sequence goes on from DAORUA010000142.1 coordinate 4,361, forward strand.
CCGCTCCTCCATCGGGCGACGCGGAGGATGTCACAGCGACGCTGATCGAAGCAAGCGAGCATCGACCGGATCCTTGAACCACTAGAATCCATCCCTCGTGTCGAGTTCCCGAAAATTCAAGAAGATCCTGATCGCCAACCGCGGCGAGATCGCGGTCCGCGTGATGCGGGCCTGCCGGGAGCTCGGGATCGGGACGGTGGCCGTGTACTCGGAGGCCGATCGGGCGGCCCTTCACGTCCGCTACGCCGACGAGGCGTACTTCATCGGCCCCGCGCCGTCGCGCGACTCGTACCTGAAGATGGAAACGATCCTCGAGGTCGCGAAGCGTTCGGGAGCCGACGCCATCCATCCCGGCTACGGCTTCCTCTCCGAGAACGCGGCCTTCGCGAAGGCCTGCAAGGACGCGGGTTTGGTTTTCATCGGTCCGCCCGCGGAGGCCATCACCCTGATGGGCGAGAAGACCTCGGCGCGCCGTGTGGCCGTGGACGCGGGGGTGCCTGTGGTTCCGGGCGCCCTTCACCCTCTCGCCGACAACGAGGCCATTCTCGCGGAGTCGAAGCGGATCGGCTTTCCACTGATGCTGAAGGCCGCGGCGGGCGGGGGAGGCAAGGGCCTGCGGCTCGTACACAAGGCCGAAGAGCTCGAAGCCGCGGTTCTTCGCGCGAGGAGCGAAGCGAAGAGCGCTTTCAATGACGACAGCCTCTACATCGAACGCGCCATCCTGAAGCCCCGGCACATCGAGATCCAGGTTCTCGCCGACACCCACGGCAACGCGGTGCACCTGTTCGAGCGCGAGTGCTCGATCCAGCGCCGCCACCAGAAGATCATCGAGGAGTCCCCCTCGCCCTTCGTGACCCCACAGCTCCGGGAGCGGATGGGGTCGCTCGCGGTCGCCCTGGTGAAGAAGGTCGGCTACATGAACGCAGGCACCCTCGAGTTCCTGGTCGACGAGAACCGCGAGCCCTATTTCCTCGAGATGAACACCCGCCTGCAGGTCGAGCACCCCATCACCGAGATGGTGACCGGCATCGACCTCGTCCGGATGCAGATCCGCATCGCGGAAGGCGAGGCGCTGCCCTTCACCCAGAAGGACCTCACCCAGCGGGGCCACGCCATCGAATGCCGGGTGTGCGCCGAGGACCCCGACGCCAACTTCATTCCGAACCCGGGGAAGATCGAGACCCTGCGCGTCCCCGGCGGTCCGGGGGTGCGCGACGACTCCGGGGTCTACGAGGGCTTCGAAGTGCCGATGTTCTACGACCCCCTGATTTCGAAACTCGTGGTCCACGCCGAGACCCGCGAAGCGGCGATCAGCCGGATGCTGCGCGCGGTGTCCGAGTACAAGATCACCGGGATCAAGACCACCCTGCCCTTTTTCGACCGCGCTTTGCGCCATCCGAAATTCATCGAGGGCGACTTCGACACCAGCTTCGTGGGGAGACTCCAGAGCGAGAACGACAACCGGGCGAGGGCGACCGAGCTAGCCATGGCGGTGGCTGCGGTCGCGACCTATCGAGCCCGGCGCCGGTCCAAGGCCGAAACCGCGGGCGGGAAGGGCGAGGGGTCGCTCTGGTGGCGCCTCGGCAACCGCGATTCGGTGACCCGGCTGTGACGCGTCTTCAGACTCCGGGAGTCCCACGTGTTCTTTGACGCCATAACCTCCGGGCAGACCGCCCGGATCGAAGTGCGCGAGGCCCAGGGCCGCTACCGCGTGACCATCGGCGACAAGACCCTCGAGCTCGACTGGGTCCGGACGGGCGAACACGAGGCCTCGATCCTGGTCGATGGAGCGTCGCACGACATCACGGTCGAGAAGACCGCCGAGGGCTTCGGAGTTCTGATCCGCGGCGACCGGTTCGACGTGGACCTGAAGGACGCGGTCAAGGGGGTAGACCTGGGCAAGGTGGCGCACACCGGCCCGCTCAAGCTCACCGCACCCATGCCGGGGAAGATCGTCAAGGTCCTGGTGGCTCAGGGCGAGGTCGTCGAAGCCGGCCGCGGTGTCCTGGTCATGGAAGCCATGAAGATGGAGAACGAGCTCAAGGCCGCCCGGGCGGGGACCATCCAGGAGATCCGGGTCAAGGAAGGGCAGGCCGTGGAAATGGGCGCCCTCCTTCTCGTTATTGGCTGATCCTTACGACGTCAATGAGGAGCAGAGGACTTCCTTTGCGATCATGTAGGCCTTGATAAGGAAGATCGCCCGTTTCAGCCGGATCAGTCTGGCCGCCCTCGCTCTCACCGGGCTCGTCGTTCTGACCGTGGTGGCGCTGTTCGGCGAGAAGGTCCTGAGGACCGAGGTCGAGCGTCGTCTCGCCGAAGCTCTCCACCGCAAGGTCACGGTGGGGGCGCTCTCCGTGAACCTGCCGGGCCGCATGGTCGAACTGCGGGACCTCGTCATTCGGGGCCATCCCGGGTCGAAGCAGCCTTCGTTCGCGGCCCCCCGCGTTCGCATCGCCCTTTCCTTCCGGTCCCTCTTCACGACCCGGATTCTGCTTCGCGGCCTCGAGATCGAGAGGCCCCGGATGTCCCTGACCGTGTTTCCGGACGGCTCCACGGATCTGCCCGGGATGGATTCTTCGGGCGGGCCCTCGTCACGCCAGGTGTCGATCGAGAAACTGGTGGTGAACAAGGGAGAGCTTCTCCTGAACGACCAGAAGATCCCTCTCGACCTGGACTGGCCGAACTTCGAGGCGTCGCTTCTCGCGGATGCGAAGAGCCTGCTCAAGGGCGACCTCTCCGCCGGGCCGGGACCGATGCGCTTCGGCGACCTGCCCGCGCAGGATGCCCGGTTCGAGATGGGGATCCGATTCGCGGACTCGACGCTTTTCATCGACCGCGGATCGTTCAGCGGCGCCGGCGGCACTACCCTGTCGCTCTCGGGCAGCCTCGACTTCCACAAGGCGCCGAAGGGCGAGCTTCGGTTCGCCGGCCCCTTCGACCTCGAGACCTTCGACCAGAGAGTGATCGCCACCGGTCTCGACCTCAAGGGCATCGTTCAGACCCGGGCGGTGCTGGTGATCGGTGACGGGAAGCTCGCGCTCACCGCCTCGGTCAAGGGCCAGAGCGGGTCGTTCGATTCGATTCCCCTCGACGGCCTTTCAACGAATCTCGAGTGGGACGGCTCGGATCTCCGGCTCAAGGACCTCGTGGTCGGAGCCTTCGACGGCAAGGCTTCTCTCGACGTGGCGCTGCCGCGCGGGGCCCCGACGAGAATCAAGGGAACGATCGAGAACCTCCGCGCCGAGCCCGCTCTTCGCTGGCTCTTCGCCTACAGCACGGCGGGCCTCGGGGCCCGCGTCTCGGGACCGATCGACCTCTCCCTGCCCCCCGGGGCCCCGAATCTCCTGAGCGGCTCGGGAGATCTCCTCTTCACCGGGGATCCAGCTCAAGGCGACCTGCTGTCAGGGCGATTCCCGTTCAAGGCCGACAAGGGGGTCATCACCCTGACCGCGGCGCGATTCGAAGCGCCGAAAACCACGGTGACCCTGAGCGGCGCCATCATGCCCGACAAGCGTCTCGACCTCGACGTCACCCTCCTGAGCGAGGATCTGGCCGTCACCGACGGGCTCGGCGTCCGGCTGCGCACGGCCTTCGGGGCCAAAGGCGCCCAGCCTCTTGGCGCCACCGGAAACGGCACCATCCAGGGCCGGGCCACGGGGACGATGGGCGAACCGTTGTTCACCGGGCGCTTCAGCGGCACGAGTGTCGCCTACCTGGGTGTTTCCTGGGGCGCCATCGACTGGGCGGGAGGCGCCTCGATCGCGGATCTTCGAAGCGACAAGCTGATCGCGGTGCGAGGCGTCTCGCGGGTGGAGATGAGCGGCGTGCAGCGACTCGGCGAGCGGGGAGTCGATGACGCGATGGACCTGAAGATCGCGATCAAGGACTGGCCGGCGAAGGACCTGCTGCGCGTGGTTCAGTCGGACCTCGACGTCGATGCCACGGCTTCGGGCACGGTGCGCATACTCGGCTCCCGTTCGAAGCCCCTCGGCCACGCCGACATCACCAGCGCCGCCGGCAAGGCGTTCGGGGTTCCCTTCCTCCGGGGCGACCTGAAACTCCAGTTCCAGGGCGAGGCCCTCCAGGTGGAGAGCCTCAAGGCCTCGATAGGGGGCGGCGATCTCTTCGTCACGGGCCGGCTGACCGGAGAGGGGCCGGCCCAGGCCTTCGACGGCCGCGTGGAGGTCAAGGAAGTGGAACTCGCGGATCTCGGGCTCCAGGACCCGGCGGTGCCCATGATCGGGGGACACATCAGCGGCCTCGCCACCTTGAGCGGCCCCATGGAAAGGCCGCGGGTCACCGCCCATCTCGAGTCGAAGCGCATCTTCTACGGCGATGAAGGAATGGGCGCCGTGGTCCTCGACGTCAGCGGA
>DAORUA010000143.1:0-8710 GCA_035432945.1 Vicinamibacteria bacterium
AGGGCTTCGTCGGAATCGCGTCGGCGAGGTCGGCCAGGTCGTCGAGGATGCTGTTGATCATCTGGTAGTAACCCCCGTGGTCCCCGATCATCCCGCTGTAGTCGGTCTCGCTCCCCGCCCACAGGAAGGAGACCGCGTCGCCATCGACCCGGATGTACTGCGTGCGCAGGCCCTTCATGCGCTTGATCAGGGCCTCATTGCCGAAGACGCGCTCCGCGAAGGCGGCGTCCGTCGCGTAGACGTGGCCCGCCTTGAAGTTCAGCTTCATCCGCTGCGGTTGGGGGTCCTCGGGTTTGATCTTCGAGTAACCGCTCAGGATGTCCAACCGCGGTGCGGTGGGCCTGTCGTGCTTCAGAATGATGGTGACCGACAGCGGCTGGCCGATGAGGTTCGAGAGCAGCCGGTCCATGGGACTGCCGGTGACGCCACCGACTCCCGAGGAAGTCTGCCCGGTCAGGAATCCGAGCAGGCCGCCGACTTCCCGGCCGATTTCTCCCATGGTGAGTCGCGCCGTGTAGCGGCCCCAGACATTGCCCGCCTTGGCGGTGTAGAGCACCGAGTACCCACGGTGGGTCTTGCCCAGGTAGGCGCCTCCGGTGTCGGGAACCTGGACCGGTTTCAGACCGGTCTTGCTCTCGAACTCCGCCAGGATCTTGTCCTGGCGGGAATCGGCGGCGGTCGCGATCGCTGCCATAAACGCGAGGCCGGCGAGGCCGAGCAGACCGTAAGCGGATAGATGTGAGGTGGATCCCGGCTTTCGCCGGGATGACAGGCCCTCTGTCAGGTCGAGGCCCGTCACTTCGTGGGGACGCGGCTCAGTTCGTCGTAGAGGAAGATCGCGGAGCGGATCGACTTCTTGAAATCCGCGAGGTCGAGGCTCTCGTTCTCCGAGTGGGCGTTGCAGTAGGGATCCTCGACGCCCATCAGCAGGCAGGGGACGCCGCCGAGGGTCTTCTCGAAGGGGCCCACGAACCCGATGCTGCCGCCCGCGCCCATCATGACGGTTTCCTTGCCGTAGCCGGCCTTGAGGGCTCGGCGGGCCGCTTCGAAGGCGGGACCTTCCGGGTCGGTGGTCCACCACGGCGTGCTGCCCGTGACCTTCGCGGTGACCTTGGCCCCGTAGGGCGGGTTCTTGGTGAGGCGCTTGACCAGCAGGCGGCCCGCGTCGGGACCGTCCATGTTGGGAACGGTTCGCAGAGATAGACGCGCGCGGGCCGCGTTCACAATCTGGTTCGAAGAGCCCTTGATCGGATGGGACTCCATGGCGATCACGGTGAGCGAGGGACGCGTCCACAGCCGCTCGTAGACCGAGTAACGGGCCTCGCCGGACAGGCGCACGCCGGTGAGGGTGCCCGCCTCCTTCTTGAACTGGGCCTCGCGGAAGGGCAGCTTGCGGATGCGCGCGAGCTGTTTGGTCCCGGTCTTCGCCACCTTGTTGTAGAGGCCGGGCACGTTGAGCTTGCCGTCGGCCGCGGTCAGGTCCGCGATCATGCGGGAGAGGACCTGCACGGGATCGGGGATGGGGCCTCCCCACATGCCGGAGTGGCGGGGCTGCTTGAGGGTTTCGACCTCCACGTCCACCTGGACGATCCCGCGAAGCTGGTAGGTCAGGGCGGGAACGCCGGTGTCGAAGTTCGCGGTGTCGGAGAGAACGATGAAATCGGCGTCCAGCATCTTCCGGTACTTCTTGAGGAAGTTGGCGAGGTTCTCCGAGCCGATCTCCTCCTCACCCTCGATCACGAACTTCACGTTGCAGGGCAGCGACCCGACGGTCTTGAGGTAGCACGCGACCGCGGCCACGTGGGTCATGACCCCGCCTTTGTCGTCAGCCGTCCCCCGGCCGTAGAGCCTTCCGCCCTTCTCCACCGGCTCGAAGGGCGGGGTGGCCCAGCGCGACTCGTTACCCACCGGCTGCACGTCGTGGTGACCGTAGAGGAGGAGGGTCGGCGCGCCCTTCTTGTGGAGGAAGTCGCCGTAGACGTAGGGGTGGACGCCCTCGAGGGTGAGGACCTGGACGTTCTCGACACCCACCGCGCGCAACGCATCGGCGATGGCGGCCGCCGACTTCTGCACCGCTTCCTTTGGAAAGGGACTGGCTGAGATGCTCGGGATCTTCGACAGATCGATCAGGGTCTTCTTGAAGGCCTCGAAGTTCCCGTCGAGGTGCGCAAGTGCTTCGTGAACAGGCGAGCCGCTGGTCATGCTCGTTTGGATCCTTTGCTTTCAGTGCTTGGTATCGAAGATGGGGGCCCGACGCTACCAGATCGGAGGAGGGGTAATCTTCGCCCGGCGGCCAATCCAGGGCCATCCCAAAGAGGATTCCATGAACACCGAAATCACCGACATCCACGCCCGCGAAATCCTTGACTCGCGCGGCAATCCCACCCTCGAAGCCGAGGTGACGCTCGCGGACGGAAGTTTCGGGAGGGCCGCCGTTCCCTCCGGCGCTTCCACCGGTTCGCGCGAGGCAGTGGAGCGCCGTGACGGAGACAAGAAGCGCTACCTCGGCAAGGGCGTCCTCAAGGCCGTGGCCTCGGTGAACAATGAGATCGCCGAACTCCTGAAGGGCGAGGACGCGCTTCAGCAGATCGTGGTCGACCAGCTCATGATCGACGCCGACGGCACGAAGAACAAGTCGAAGTTCGGCGCCAACGCCATCCTCGCCGTGTCTCTCGCGACCGCCAAGGCCGCGGCCGCGGCCGTCTCCCTTCCCCTGTACCGGTACGTCGGAGGCCCGCTCGCGCGCACCCTCCCCGTGCCCCAGATGAACATCGTGAACGGCGGAGCGCACGCGGACAACAAGCTCGACCCCCAGGAATTCATGATCGTGCCGGTGGGCGCCGCCTCGTTCGCGGAGGCGCTGCGCATGGGCGCCGAGGTCTTCCACACCCTCAAGGGGATCCTGAAGAAGAAGGGCTTCGCCACCTCGGTGGGCGACGAGGGCGGATTCGCGCCCGACCTGCCGTCGTCGGAGGGCGTCATCGAGACCGTCCTCTCCGCCATCACCGCCGCGGGCTACAAGCCGGGAGTCGACATCGCCATGGCCCTCGACGTGGCCGCGAGCGAGCTTCACGAAGGGAAGAAGTACGTCTTCAAGAAGTCGGGCGAGAAGGAGAAGACTTCCGACCAGATGATCGCGATGTACGAGTCGTGGGTGAAGAAGTACCCCATCGTCTCCATCGAGGACGGCCTCGGCGAGAGCGACTGGGAGGGCTGGAAGAATCTCACCGACGCCCTCGGCTCGAAGTGCCAGCTCGTGGGCGACGATCTCTTCGTGACCAATCCCGAGATCCTCGCGGAGGGAATCGCGAAGGGCATCGCGAACTCCATCCTGGTGAAGGTGAATCAGATCGGCACCCTGACCGAGACGCTCTCGTGCGTGGCCCTGGCCACCCGGTCGTCGTACTCGTCGGTGATGTCGCACCGCAGCGGGGAAACCGAGGACACCACCATCGCCGAACTCGCGGTGGCCACGAACTGCGGTCAGATCAAGACCGGTTCCGCCTCGCGCACGGACCGGGTGGCCAAGTACAACCAGCTTCTCCGCATCGAAGAGGAACTCGGCCCCGCCGCGCTGTTCGCGGGAAGCTCGACGATCGTCTCGCCGAAGCGCCGCTGAGGGCCTACTCGACGCTGATCTTCAGCGAACGCAGGAACTTCTTGTCGAGCGGGGTCATGGCCGCTTCCACCGGGTCGGGGCCGCGGTGCACGCCCACGCTCATCTCGATGCCGGCTTCCCCTTCCGCGCTCGACGAGGAAGCGGAGGCGACGCTCGTCTCCACCACGAAGGACGGCTCGTAGCCGCGTTCGCGAATCCGGTCGAGGGCGGCCGACACCTCGGGGGAGCTGGTCACCGCCTCCTGCACGCAGCGACCCAGGTCGCTCAGCAGCTCGTGCAACTCCTCGGATCGCGATCTCGGCTGTTCGCTCATTCTTCCCCCTTCGACGCATGACTTTTTAGGCGGTTCCGATCTCCCGTGTCAAGAGAGGTCCCGCGACGATCCGTGCTAGGTTCGGTCCATGTTCATCGCCATGGCCCTGGCTGTCCTTCTCCCCGCCGAAGGAGATGCCTCGAAGCTCAAGGTGGGAGACGAGGCTCCGGCCTTCTCGCTGCCCGCGTCGACCGGGAAGACCATCACCCTCGCGGAGTTCAAGGGCAAGAAGAAGGTGGTCCTCGCCTTCTTCCCCAAGGCCTTCACCGGCGGCTGAACGAAGGAGATGTCGGGACTGCGCGACCACAAGGCGCAGTTCGACGACAGCAGCGCCCAGGTCCTGGGCGTATCCCTCGACAGCCTCGAAACCCAGACGAAGTTCGCGGACAGCCTGAAGCTCCCGTTCCCGCTCCTCTCCGACAAGGGCGGCGCGGCCGCGAAGGCCTACGGGGTCAAGGGCCTGCTCTGGGCGAGCCGCACCACCTTCGTGATCAACGAGGAGGGCCGCATCACCGCCATCTTCGAAGGCAAGGACGCGGTCGATCCCGCGGCGACGGTCGCGGCCTGCAAGAGCAAGTCGCCCTAGGCGCCCTTCGTGCGCCCGACTTCGAATAGACCGGCGTCTCTCGCCCGGAAGGTGGCCCGGCTGGGCCGCCTCCTGCGCACCGGGCTCCTCGGCCGGTTCGTGCTGGTCCTGGGCGCGGTCGGCCTGATCCCGCTGGTGATCATTCCCTGGCTGGTCAATCAGACCCGCGACTCCGTGGTGGATCAGATCCTGGTCACGCATTCGGTCACCGCGCGCACCACCGCGGGCCGGGTGGACGCCTGGATCCGCTCCCTGCGGATCTCCGCGCAGACCATTTCCTCCAATCCCTACCTCCTCACCGCGAAGCGGGAACAGGTGGCGGAGATGATCGCAGGCCTCGTCCAGGCGGATCCGGCGATCAAGGGAGCGCTGGTGGTGAACGCGGCGGGGGCGGAGGTGGGAAGCGCCACCCGCGCGGGCTTCTCGGGAATCGCGGGCCCGGCGCTCGCCGCGGCCACCGCGGAACCGGTGGCGGTGGTGCCGGGCGATCGCCTGTGGATCCGGATCGCCACCCAGCTCGACGAGGCGCGGGGCGAGCTGAGGATCCTGGTGGACGGGTCGGCGCTCTCCGAGCTGCTCATGACCGAGGAAATCGGCCGCGACGCCATCATCGGGCTCTTCGATGCGGATGCGCGCCTGATCGCCTCGTCCAATGTCTCGGGGGACGCCGCGCGTTTCCCGAAGGCGTTGCTCCAGGCTGGAAAGGCGCGCGCCACCTCCGGGGCCGCGCGCTACGACGACCGCGATCCCGTGATCGCGGGCGCGCACAGCCGGGTGCAGACCGCCCCGTGGTTCGTGGCCTCCATACAGCCCGCCACCACCGCGGAACGCGTGGCCGCGAAGATGCGCCGCACCGGCCTTCTCTCCGTCCTCGTGGCCGTGCTCCTGACCGGTCTCTTCTCCTCCCTGGGCTACGTCGCGATCATCCGGCCGATCGACGAGATCGCGCGGTCGCAGTGGAAGGTGGCGAGGCGCCGCGACAAGTCGGCGCCGTCCGGCAACGAGATCTCGCAACTGCGCGAGGCCTTCGCCACCATCCGCCGCCAGACCCTCGACCGCGAGGCGATCGGCAAGCTCTTCCTGTCCCGCTACCTCGTGCTCGACATCCTCGGCACGGGCGGGATGGGCTCGGTCTTCCGCGGATGGGACCCGAAGCTCGAGCGGCCGGTGGCGATCAAGACCGTCCACATGGGCGGCAGCAGCCGGGCGAGCGTCGACATCGACGAGCAGCGGCACGTCCTCATGCGCGAGGCGGTCACGGTGGCGAAGTTCAACCACCCCAACATCGTCGCGATCTACGACGTGGAGGACGCGGGCGAGGCCGCGTTCCTGGCCATGGAGTTCGTGGACGGGATGAGCCTCGAGAACTACCTGGCCCGGGTGGGCACGCTGCGCATCGAGATGGCGGTGCCGCTCATCATCCAGATCAGCCGCGGGCTCGAGGCCGCCCACAACGCGGGGGTCATCCACTGCGATATCAAGCCCGCGAACATCCTGCTCGGCCGCGACGGAGGCATCAAGGTGACCGACTTCGGGATCGCCCGCTCCGCCATCCGCGCCACCGGGAACATCTCGGGCACGTTCGGCACGCCCGGCTACCTCCCCCCGGAAGCTCTTGACTCCGCCACCTTCACTCCCATGGCCGACCTGTTCGGGGTAGGCGCCGTGTTCTACGAGCTTCTCACCGGCGAACCGCCCCACGCGGGCCGGACGCCCCAGGAGACGCTCGTCCGCACCGCCACCGCGACCGCGGTCTCGGTGCGCGAGCGAAACAAGTCCGTCCCGCCTGCGATCGACGAGATCATCCTGGGGCTCCTCGAAAAGAACCCGCAGCAAAGGCGGCCGGCCTCGGCCCGGGAACTCGCCAACGCGCTGGAAGCGATCGCGGACAAGCACGGGTGGAAATGGGTCGCCCCTCCCCTGCTCGCCGAGGAGAGCGCGATTTCCGAGTCGGAGCGCGAGACCGCGGCCATCCCGGGTTCCGGGAAGCTCGGATAACATCCGCTTTTCCGCCGTCTTCCTGCCTTTGCATCCAACGAACCCTTGAAGAGACTGTCAACGCTCGCGGCCGTGGGCCTGTGCCTTCTGGCCGGGCCGCTCGCCCTCGCGCAGACCATGCCCCTCCCGCCCTCCGGGAACTACGTGGTCCAGACCGGGGACACTCTCGAGTCGATCGCGCAGAAGTTCCTGGGCGCCTCTACCCGCTGGCGGGAGATCCTGACCGCCAACCCCGAGATCTCGAATCCGCACTTCATCACCCCGGGATCGAGGATCCGGATCGTCCCCGGCCAGACCATCGACGCCAAGCGCGCCACCATCCAGCAGGTCTTCCGGCAGGTGGAGCAGATGCCCTTCCCGCGGCCCTGGACGCCGGCCTCGGTGGGCGGCATCCTGCAGGAGCGCGACGGGATCCGGACCTTCGAGAAGTCCTCGTCCGAGCTCAAGTTCGACAACGACTCCCGGATGATCGTCTCCGAGGAGTCGGTGGTGTTCCTGCGCGAAGCGCCGCCCGCCCAGGAGTTCATCAGCCGCAAGGCCATCGAGATCCGGGCCGGCCAGGCCGACCTCGACGTGAAGCCGAACGCGAGCGGCGCGGAGAGCGGCTTCGAGTTTCGTATCGGCGACACGGTGGGAACGACCCGGCCGGGGGCCGCGGGCAAGGGAGCCTCGAGGGCGCGGCGGGTCAGCGACGGCGGAAGCCGGATCATGGTCTACGACGGCGAGAGCGAAGTCACGGCCGCGGGAAAGACGGTGCCGATCCCGACGGGCATGGGCATCGCGGTGACCGCGGACGGGCGCACCAGCGGGCCCGAGCGGCTGATGCAGGCGCCGAAGCCGCTCACCCCGAACGAGAGCCAGACCTTCGACTTCTCGAACCCCACCTTCGACTGGGATCCGACGCCGGGTGCGATGAGCTACACCGTGGAGGTCTGCCGGGACCCCGGATGCGGCCAGCTCGTGGATCGGGCGGTGGGCATCAAGATGACGCGGTGGACGCCCCGCATGCTCCCCATCGGAGTCCTCTACTGGCGGGTGAGTGCCACGAGTGCCTCCGGCCTCGACAGCTTCGTCTCCCCCGCCCAGAAATTCACGATCAGGACCTATTGGCGCCGGCCCGTGGATCAGCCTTAGGCTCGACCCTGATGACGATCCCTCTCTCATCGCTCCGCTCCCTCGCGCTCCTCGCGGCCCTCGCGGGAGCGGCCGAAGCGCAGACCGGGAAGACGAAGGGCGGGCCCACGCCAACTCCGGCCGCGCTCGAAGTGGCGCGCATGGGCTTCGTCGAAGGCGGCGTCGAGATTCAGCACCCCGGCGGCGCCTGGACGAAGGCCGCCGAGGATTCGCCGATCCTGATCGGGGACCGGGTGCGCACGCTCAAGGGCGGCACGGCCCGGCTCGAGTTTCCCTGGACCGCGATCGCCGTGGGCGATGGCTCCGAGGTGTCCATACCGGATGCCCGCCTCCTGACCCTGCAGCTCGATCGAGGCCGGCTCGACATCGACCCTGAACAGACGCTCCTGCGCGTGGTCACGGGCGAGGCCCTCATCAGCGGCTCCGGCCGCACCCTGGTGCGGCGGGAGGGCACCTCCACCTTCGTCGCCTCCTACAACGGCGGCGCCGACGTCGAAGCGAAGGGCGCGATCGTCCGCCTCGGCATCAACAAGGGCACGCTGGTGACCGCGGGCAAGGCGCCCGGCGAAGCCACTACTCTCGGCCCCGCACCGCGGGTCGTCTCGCCGAAGGCCGATCCCCGTTACGTGAAGCCCGGAGAAATCGTTCACCTGACCTGGACCGGACAGGAAACCGCCTACCATCTCGAAGTCCTCGCCATCGACTCCGACGTGCCGGTGGTGTCGCTCGACATCGACACCCACGAGTACGACCTCCGCCTCCCCTGGCTCGGCACGTTCCGCTGGCGGGTGGCCGGCCGCTTCGGCCCGGTGGAGACCCAGGCGTCAGGCGAGGGCCTCATCTGCGTGGTGGAGAAGTAGCGGACGGACCCGCGCACCCGCATTGACACGGGCGCGCCGACACTCTCCACCCGCTCACCTCCGTCACCCCGGGCGCGCAGCCTGGCCTTGGGCCAGCGCGAAGCCTCCCCCTGGGGGACGAAAGCCGGGGTCCAGCGCGAACGCCCGTTTTCCGACCGCGACGTCCCTCGCAACCCCGCACCCGCCGCGGCCCACGAGTG
>DAORUA010000144.1:0-8708 GCA_035432945.1 Vicinamibacteria bacterium
CCGCCGCCGAGGGTGATGATGAGCCCCACGAAGCCGGCGGCGATGACGCCGGTGTTGGACTTCGGCGGCTCGACCGCGACCTTCGGCTCGACTCGCGCGGGAGGCGCGGGCTTGGCCGGGGCCTGGACCCTGGTGCCTCCGACCCGGGTCGCGCCGAGTTTGGTGCCCGAGAGGGTCGGAGCCCCGCCCGTGCGCGTGCCCGCGAGGGTGGCGGCCGCGCCCACCCGCGTGGCGGCTGCGCCCTTCGAGAGGTCCACCGTGCCTTCGGTGTCGGTCGGACCGTCGAGGAGATCCTCCAGGGGAGCGGGGGTGCCCGTGGGCGCGTTGAGGTCGACCAGATCTTCGAGCGCCCGGTTCGCCGCGGAGGCCGAGGTGCCGTAGGTGGCGAGGTAGTCACGCAGGGCGAGGGCGAACTGGGTGGCGTTCTCGTAGCGCTGGTCCAGGTCCTTGGACAGGGCCTTGGCCAGGATGGGGGTGAGCGCGTCGTACTCGGGGCCCGCGGGAATGGTGTTCCAGTTCGGCTCGTCATGGGTGATCTTGAAGAAGATCGCCATCAGGTTCTCGGCGTGGAACGGCCGCTTCCCCGTGAGCATCTCGTAGAACATGCAGCCGACGCTGAAGAGGTCGGAGCGGCCATCCACGCGAGCACCCTTGACCTGCTCGGGCGACATGTAGTCGGCGGTGCCCACGATGGCGCCGGTGCCCGTCACCGAGGCGGTGGTGAGCCGGGCCACCCCGAAGTCCATGATCTTCACCGAGCCATCGTTGCCGATGAAGATGTTGGCGGGCTTGATGTCGCGATGGACCACGCCGGCCTGGTGGGCGTGAGCGAGGCCAACCAGGACCTGGACGATGATCGACACCTTGCGGTCGAGAGGCATCGGCCCCTGGCGCATGGTCTTCTGGAGATCGTCGCCGCGGAGCAGCTCCATCGCCATGTAGGGCGACCCGTCGGTGTGATACCCGAGGTCGAAGACGTTGACCACGTTCGGATGCGAGAGCTTGGCCACCGCCTTGGCCTCGCGCTCGAAGCGCATCTTCAGCTCGGGGTCGTCGGCGATGTTCGACACCATGACCTTGAGGGCCACCTCGCGGTCGAGCATCGAGTCCTTGGCCAGGTACACGATGCCCATCGCGCCCTTGCCGAGGGGCTTGACGATGTCGTACTTGCCGATACGCCCGGTTATTTCCTTGAGAGCCGGTTCTCCACTCACTGCGTCTTGTTCCTTGTGCTTTCGACCGGGGCTCTCAAGGCGGCCCTGGTTATCTGGCCGCGGCCTTGCCGGTGACGGCAAAGTGGGCGCGGCGGTTGCGCTGCCAGCAGTCCTCGTTGGACTCGCTGCAGACCGGAATTTCCTTGCCGTAGGCGACGGCCTTGATCCGATTCGGGGCGATGCCGATCGAGATGAGGTAGTCGTAGGCGAGCCGCGCGCGCCGATCGGAGAGGGCCAGGTTGTACTCGATAGTGCCCCGTTCGTCGGCGTGGCCTTCGATGGTGACGATCAGGTAGTCGAGTTCCTTGAGGGTCTCGCCGTTGCGGGTGAGGGTGGCCCGGTCGTTCTCGCGAAGCTCCGCCTTGTCGAAGTCGAAGTAGACATCTCCGAGGAGCCCCATCTTGTCGATCTCGTCGATGGGGGTGTCGCGGATGACCTGATACCGGCTGCGCTCGGGAATCTGGTTGGTATCGCGAGGCGTGGGCGCCGGGGTCGGATTGGCGGGAACCACCGCGGGCGTGGGCGTCGCCTTCGGGACGAAGGGAGGCACCACCGGCTTGTCCTTGTGGCAGGCCGCGCCGGCGAGGACGAGAACGGCCAGAGCGGCCAGTTTCTGATTCAGTCTCATTATTTTTTCTCCTCGTTCGAACCCGACGCTGAAGGAGGGGAATCATCCTTCATCGCCTTCTTGAAGTTGCGAATGCCTTCGCCCATACCTTTGCCCAGGTCGGCGATCCGACTGGTGCCGAAAATGAAAACGAGTATCACGAGAATGAGAAGGAGTTCCTGAACACCGAGACCAAACATCACGCCTCCTTAGAGAGACCGCTCGCCGGAAGGAACGCGCTCTTCCGGCGGAAACGATTTCTGAGAATCAGCCGCGATCATAACCTTGCCGCGCCGAGAACCGGGTCAGGCATCTTCGTCCTCGATGGGCTCCGCGCGGGTCAGGCGCAGGGGATCGAATCCGAGCACCTCCAGTTCCCCGCCGCAGGCCGAGCAGGCGAAGATCTCTCCGCGGTCGATGTCGAAGTCGGCGATGGTGATGGGATGACGGCACAGGGGGCACGGCGCCTTTCGCACGGAATCGGTCGCGTCGGGAAGGGACATCCTGGCTAGTTGAAGTCGATCTTCACGACCCGGGTGGTCAGGGTTCCCCCGCACTCCACGAGGGCCGAGAAGGAGACGAGGCAGAAGCTCCGGTCCATGCCCGAGAGGGTCTTGCCGGAGATGTCGAGGCTCCGCGGCTGGTAAATGCGGTCCTTGTCGAGGTCCGGCGCGAGCACGTCGCGCGCGGGGTTTTCAACCTTCAGTGCGCCAGCCTTCTTGAGGCTCATCGAGACCACGCGGACGGTGTCGTCTCCTTCCAGGTGTTTGAGGGTGAGGCTGTCGCCCTTCACCGGATAGGTCTTCTTCCCGAGGATCAGCAGGGGGTTCTCGCGCACCTGGGGCTTGGCGGTGCTGACCGGTTCCTTCGACCGCCAGCTGACGAACTCGTAGGTGAGCTTCCACTGGACCAGGGCGACCGAGGTCCCGTCGGCGAGCTGGAGGGTCGCGACCGAGGACAGTTCCTCCTGAGCCTTCGCCTCGAGGGGCGACAGCAGCAGGACGCCCGCGAGGCCCAGAATGGAAAGTGACCGCATGATGGATTCTCCCTTGAACTCGCCTCTCTGTTGAGTTTAGACGCGCGAACCGCGATCGGGTCTTTCCCTTCCGGCACATTGGCTATCATGGCCGGATGACCGCGCCCCGCCCGTTGCGAGCCATCTCCCGCGCGGACCTGACCCTCGCCATCGTGAACGGGGTGATCGGAAGCGCCATCTTCGGCATGCCCGCCCAGATCGCCGCCCTCACCGGGGCGCAAAGCCCGCTCGCCCACCTGATCGCGGCTCTCGGGGTCCTGACCATCGTGTTGTGTTTCGCCGAGGTGGCGAGCCGCTTCGAGGACAGCGGCGGCGCCTATCTCTACTCGCGCGAAGCGTTCGGCCGGCACGTGGGATTTCAGGCCGGGTGGCTCACCCTGTGGACGCGCCTGCTGTCCGCGGCCGCGAACCTGAACGTCTTCGCGAGCTATCTCTCGCAGATCCTGCCCGCCGCGGGCGCCGGAGCGGGCCGCTCCGCGGTGATCATCGGCGTCCTCGTCATCATCACCGTGATCAACCTGATCGGGGTCAAGCAGGCGTCGTGGACGGTCGACGTCTTCACCATCGCGAAGCTCCTGCCCCTGGCCCTGCTCGTTCTTCTCGGTCTGCCCAACGTCTCGGCCGAGGTGATTCAGACCCAGGCCGTGGCGGAGCCCCAGTGGACGCAGGCCGTCCTGCTCCTGATCTTCGCCTTCGGCGGTTTCGAGGCGCCGCTCATGTCCGCGGGCGAGGCGAAGGACGCGCGGAAGGACAGCGCCTTCGCGCTCCTGGTGGCCCTCGGGATCATCGCGACGGTCTACATCTCGGTCCAGTACGTGACCATCGGCCTCGTCCCCAATCTCCAGCAGGAGAAGGCTCCGATCGCGGCGGCCTTCTCCATCCTGTGGGGCCCGGCGGGCGTCACCTTCGCTTCCTTCGCGGCCATGATCTCGGTGTGGGGCTGGGCCACCGGGAACGGCCTCCAGTCGCCGCGCCTGCTCTTCTCCATGGCCGAGCGCGGCGAATTGCCCGGGGTCTTCGCGAGGGTCCATGCGCGCTTCCTCACCCCGCACGTGGCCATCGTCGGCTTTTCGGTGGTGGCCGGCGTCCTCGCCATCGTCGGCACCTTCGAGGGCAACGCGGTGCTCTCCGCGATTGTCCGGCTGATCGTCTACGCGCTGGTGTGCATCTCGCTCTGGGTCTTCCGCCGGACCAAAGGTCCCGCGCAGTTCCAGGTTCCGTTCGCGCTCCCCGTCTCGATCCTGGCCCTGGGCTTCTGCTTCTACATGCTCTCGACCCGCAGCTTCGCGCAGGCCGGAATCATCCTCGCCGCCATGGCCGCGGGTCACGTCCTCATGCTGGCCCAGCCCAGGACCCGGTAGCGATCGGGCCGAAAAGGAAAAGGCCCGCGCCGGAGCGCGGGCCCTTCCCACGACGGACGGCTACTGCTTGAGCAGCTGACCGCGGATTTCACCGCCGACGAACTGTGGAGTGTGGATGTTCGCGTAGAGATTCCCGGCGCGGAGATCGGCGAGGATCGGGTCGAGCTGGGCCTTGGTGATCGTCCGCCCGATCGCCCCGTTGAGCTCGAGATCGGTCGTGCCGGGAGTCGGCCCGTTGATGGCCGCTCCGGTCGTAGGGTCGAAGAAGAAGCTCAGGACGATCGGGCCGTTCACGCCCGCGGCCGCGCGATGGAAGTGGCCTCCGCGAATGCCCCCGCTGAGACCGCTCTGCTCGACGGAGTACTCGGCGTACGACGCGTCTCGACTGACGAGAAGCACCATCCGCCCGACCGCCGACGAAGAGTTGGCGGGAACCTCGTTGGAGGAGCGGAGTTCGGCGACGTACTTCTCCTGGGGGTCGCTGCTGCAGGCGGCGGATCCCAGGATGGTGAGAACGAAAACAACGGCGCTACCGATAGATCGGTATGAATGCATGAAGAACTCCTGAATGAAATGGAACGGCGGATAAAGGGAACGAAACGGGAATGAAAGAAGGATTCCGGAAACGGAAATTGGATTCATTCTTACGCGTTCCGCCCGGCTCGGCAAGCGGTCTTCCGGCGAAGGGGGAGCGACGGCGGGCGCGAACGCCCGGTGAGTCAGACGCCGGCGAAGGACACACCCTCGAAGACGAGGGTGGGGGTGCGCACCGATGAGTACTCGTACGGGTCATTGCCGACTCCGACCAAGCGCCTCCACAGGTCGAGCTGATTCCCGGAGATGTTCATCTCGGCCACGGGCTCGGCGAGGACCCCGTTGCGGATCATGAAGCCCTGGATGCCGAGCGAATAGTCGCCGGTGGTGCCGTTTGAATTGCCGCCGAGGAACCCGGTCACGAAGACGCCCTCACCCGCTTCCGCGATCAGCTCGGCCTGCGACTTACGCCCCAGACTCCAGTCGAGATTCGAGGTGCTCCCGGTGGTGGGCGGCATGCTCAGCTTCTTCCCGTAGTAGGTATCGACGTAGTAGTTCGTCAAGACGCCGGCCTCGAAAAGGGGAAGCCGATGCGCGGAGATGCCCTCGCCGTCGAAGTGCCTCGAACCGAATCCCCGCGGAATCAGGGGTTCGTCGGCCACGGTCAGCAACGGGCTTCCCACCGCCTGCCCGGCCCGGCCTTCGAGGAACGACCGCCGCTGCTGGATCGCGGAGGCGGCGAGCGGGGAGAGAAGCGCGCCCACGAACCGGCCGCCTGCCCGGTTGTCGAGGACGAGGGTCATGACCCCGGACGAGACCTTGCCGGCCCCGAGCCGGGCGAGCGCGCGCCCGGCCGACGACCGGCCGACCGGCCCCGGGTCGCCCAGGTCGCTGATGAACCTTCCTCCCGCCAGATCGCCTTCCTCCGGCCGCCGCCCATCGTCGTCCTGCACGGTGACGCTGCCCGAGAGCCAGAACGAGGTGTCGACCCGCTCTCCCTCGAACCCGTTCGAGGTCACCCGGAACGCTTCCGAGCGCGAATCGCTCACCGACGTGGTCACGGAGAGGATGCGATCGGCCTTCGGCACGCTGCGTGCCGCGTCCTCGATGGCCCGGGCGAGATCGCGGCGGCGGGCCGCGGTCATGGTCCCGTAGGCGGGGTCGGCGAAGAGCAGGTCGAGGGTGGGGCGATTCGCGTAGAGAGCAGGGTCGGGGAGGGTGCGGAAGGGATCCTCGGACAGGGTACGCGTCATCGCCACCGCGTCCACGATGAAGGGTTGAATGGCCTCGCGCCGCAGATCGGAGGTGCTCACCGACGCGAAGCGATTGTCCACGTAGAGGCTCAGGCCGAGGCCGCGGGTGGTGGACTCGGAGACCTGTTCGATCTGCCCGTCGCGCCACTGCACGCCCACTTCGCGCACCCGGGCGATGCGCGCGGCGACTCCGTTCGCTCCCGCCTTCAACGCGACGCTCACCGCGTCGTGGGCGATGGACCTGAATTCCTCGGGAACCGTCTCGCGGGTGGTCATGGCTCCTGCTCTGGTCAGCGCTCGCTGCGTCCGCCGACCGTGATCGAGGCGACGCGGACGGTGGGGATGCCCTGGGAGACCGGCACGCTCTGGCCGTCCTTGCCGCAGGTCCAGCCGCCCTGGTCGATGGTGAGGTCGTCCGCCACCATGTCGATCTGCTCGAGCACCCGGGGGCCGTTGCCGATGATGTTGACGTCCTTGATGGGCCGCGTGAGCTTGCCATCCTCGATCAGGTAGCCGTTCTTCACGTAGAAGGTGAAGTCGCCGGCGCCGATCTGGACCTGGCCGTTGGTGAAGTTCGAGCAGTAGAGGCCCTTCTTCACGGAGGCGATGATCTCTTCCTTCTTGTGCGGTCCGGGCAGCATGTAGGTCGAGCGCATGCGGGGCAGGGGCGCGTACTGATAGCTCTCGCGGCGGCCGTTGCCGGTGGGCTTCACCCCGTAGTGCTTCGCGGAAATGGTGTCGTGCAGGTAGGTGGTGAGGACACCGTTCTCCACCAGATTGGTGCGGCCGGCCGCGTTGCCCTCGTCGTCGATGTTGATCGAACCGCGAGCGCCTTCCTGGGTGCCTTCGTCCACGATGTTGACGAAGGGATGCGCCACCTTCTTCCCGATCTTGTCCGCGTAGATCGACGTGCCCTTTCGGTTGAAGTCGGCTTCCATCCCGTGGCCGATGGCCTCATGGAGGAGGATCCCGGAAGCGCCCGCGCCCAGGACCACCGGCATCTCGCCCGCGGGGGCCTGCACCGCGTCGAAGAGGATCATGGTCCGGTCCACCGCTTCCTTGACCATGAGGTCGAGCCGGTCCTGCGAATAGAAGGACATGTCCTGCCTGGCGGCGACGCCGTAGGTGTTCTGCTCGCGCTCCCCGTTCTTTTCAGCAACACAACTCAGGTAGAGGAGCGTCATGGGCTGGAGGTCCTCGACGATGCGCCCCGAGGAATCCGCGATGAGGATCGCCGACATCTCGTCGCCGAAGGTGATGTTGACCTTGCGGATGGCGTCGTTCATCGAAAAAGTGC
Organism: Vicinamibacteria bacterium; assembly: GCA_035432945.1. GTDB lineage: Bacteria > Acidobacteriota > Vicinamibacteria > Fen-336 > JAGNNV01 > JAGNNV01. The sequence goes on from DAORUA010000144.1 coordinate 7,303, forward strand.
GGTCGTTGAGGCCGGTGAGGAGGGGAAGTTTCTCCTCGGGCCGCACGTCGTCCCATCGCCGCGCGGTGGCGTAGCGCGAGGGGAGGCCGGTGGTCAGGTGAAACCGCCGCGGGGCGTCGGTGCGGGCGCCCTCCGCGATGGTGGCCGCGGTCCGCGCCGCTTCGCGGATGCTTTGCAGGCTCAGGTCCTCGGTGAAGGCGTAGCCCGTCTGGTCGCCCTTGACCACCCGCACGCCCACGCCGAGCTCGGTGCCCTTGAAGGCCCGGTTCACCGAACCGTCCTCGAGCACGAAGTTGTGGGCGACGCGGTGCTGGAAGAAGAGATCCGCGTACTCGCCGCCCTGGGACAGGGCGGCCGAGAGGGCTTCGCGGATCAGTTTCTCGTCGACGCCGAAGGCGGTGAAGTAGGTTGGCCCGAGGGTCGGTCCCGTGGCTTCGGGTGTGTTCGATGGAGACGGGTTCATGGGGAAAGTTCAGCCTCGGGCGGCGCGCCGGACCTTCGCGGGCGCAGGCGCCCGCTTGAGCACGGTGTCGACGAAATGGGTGGACAGTCCGATCCCGCTGCGATAGTCGAGGGCCCGGTCGAGATCGCGACGAGAGACGAACTCCCTGACCTTCGCATCGCTCCGGGCCACCTCGCAGAACGACCGGTCCTCCGCTCGCGAGAGCCTCGAGAGCCCGAGCACGTGGGCGTGGGCGGCGTCCCGCCCCATCTTCTTCGCGAGCGCCATCATCAACGCCTCGGAGAGAACCGCCCCGCCTGTCCGATCGAGGTTGCGGAGCATGTTTTCCGGTTTCACGATCAGGGTTTCGAGCACCCGCGCGAGCATCTCGAGCTGGGCTCCGAAGAGCAGGGAGATCTCGGGTCCGAAGGACCACAGGGTCTCGCCCTGGCGATGGTCGTCTTCCCACTCGCAATGGACGTAGTCGAGCACCGCGGTGGCCCGGGCCTTGATCAGGCGGAAGAGCAGGACCACGGAACCGGAAGCCACGGGGTTGAGCTTGTGCGGCATGGCCGACGAGCCGACCTTGCCCGCGCTGAATTCGGAGAGCTCGTCGATATCGGTCTGCTGGTGGTTGTAGACCGCGGCCCCGATCTTGGAAAAGGTGCCCGAGATCGATGACAGGATGAGGAAGAACTCTGCGAAGCGGTCGCCCGCGGTCTTGGTGGGGATGAGGGGATGGCCGAGGCCGAGACGAGCCCCGTACCGCTCCTGGATCTTCAGGCCGATCTTGCCGGTGGCGGCCATGGTGCCGACCGCGCCGCCGAATTCGCAGACGAGCACGCGCTTTTCGCTTTCGAGCAGACGCTCGCGCTGCCTTCGGATCTCGTCGATCCAGACCGCGACCTTGTAGCCGAGGGTCACGGGGATCGCCTGCTGGCCGTGCGTCCGCGCCGCCATGAGG
>DAORUA010000145.1:0-8687 GCA_035432945.1 Vicinamibacteria bacterium
CAGCGAGTTCGAGACCGCGAGCAGGATGCGCTCGAGGGACAGCGGCTTCTCGATGAAGTCCGCGGCGCCGAGACGCACCGCCTTGACCGCGGTCTCGACCGTGCCGTGGCCGGAGATCACCACCACTGGAAGATCGGGATCGATCGCCTGGATGCGGGTCAGAGTCTCGATGCCATCGATCCCCGGGAGCCAGACGTCGAGAAGGGCCAGTTCGTAGCGGTTCGATTCGACCGCCTTGACTCCCGCCTCGCCTGTTTCCACCGCGTCGACGCGATAGCCCTCGTCCGAGAGAATGCCCGAAAGCGAGGCCCGGACTCCCGCTTCGTCATCGACAATCAGGATACGTTCGCGCATTGAAGTCCGGCATCCTAGCAGTCCTTCTGTGTCTGCCGAGCCACAAGACCCGGCCAGGTAGCTTTCAGATGCGGAAGATTACTCGCGAGCATGCGACCAATCTCCCGCCGATTCCGTCAGAATGAGCAAGGGGATTTTTGTGCAACCATCTTTGATTCAATTGTTTGTAACCGCGGGACTGTCCGCGCTCCTGGCGCTTCCAGCATCCGCTCAGAACTGGCCCTCGTTCCGCGGCCCGTTCGCGCGCGGCATCGCCGATCAGCAGGATCTTCCCGCCGACTGGGACATCAAGACGGGCCGGAACATTCGCTGGAAAACCGCGATTCCAGGCCAGGGACATTCGAGCCCGGTGGTGTGGGGCGACCGGGTGTTCGTCACCTCCGTGGTTCGCGAGAACCCTCCAAAGATCGCCCTCGGCGACACCGGCGGCATCAGTCTCGCCAACGACAAGACCACCCACACCTGGCGCCTCCTGTGTCTCAACGCGAAGGACGGCGCGCTGCTCTGGTCGAAGGACGTTCACTCGGGCGTGCCCCGGGCGACGCGCCACGTTAAGTCGAGCCAGGCGAACTCCACCCCGGTCACCGACGGCCGAATGGTCGTCGCGGTGCTCGGCTCCGAGGGCGTGGTGGCGTTCGACATGGAGGGAACGATCAAGTGGCGCGCGGATCTCGGCGTCCTGAACCCCGGCCTGTACGGCGATCCCACCTCGGAATGGGGCTACGCCAGTTCGCCCGTCATGTTCGAAGACCGGGTGATTCTCCAGGTGGACCGCCACAAGGACTCGTATCTCGCCGCCTTCGACCTCGCCACCGGAAAGCGCCTGTGGAACGTGCCGCGGGTCGAGCGCCCGGTCTGGAGCACGCCCACGCTGCATACCGCGGGCGGGAGGACTGATCTGATCGTGGTGGGCGGCGAATACGTCCGCGGCTACGACCCGCGCACCGGCGCGGAACTCTGGAAGTTCAAAGACGCGGCGGAAGTGAAGACACCCACGCCTTTCGTGGCGGACGACCTGATCGTCTTCTCCGGCGGCTATCGGGGCCGGCCCATCTTCGCCATCCGGACCGGCGCCAGGGGAGACATCTCGGAGCCCGAGAACGCGAAGTCCGGCGCCTGGCTCGCCTGGCGGAGCGACGTCGGCGGCCCCTACACGACCACTCCCCTCGCCTACCAGGGCGTGCTCTACGCGGTGCGCGATGAGGGGATCCTCGGAACCTACGACCTGAAGACGGGCGCCTTGATCTACCGCGAGCGAACCAGCGCCACCCACTCAGCGTCGCCGGTCGCGAGCGACGGGAGGGTGTTCCTCGCGGCCGAAGGGGGCGAGGTGATCGTGCTGAAAGCGGGACGATCCTTCGAACCGGTCGCGCGGAACGACATGGGGGAGATGCTCATGGCCACCCCCGCGATTTCGGGAAACACGTTGTTCGTCCGCACCGGCGGCCATCTGTACGCGATCGGCAAGCCGGCGCGCGCAGCCGCCCGCTGAGCCGGAGCGAATTCGAACCGGGGACGCTGGCGGCCGACCGGCCCGGGCGGCTATTCTTACGCCCGGCCGGAGCTTTTTGGGGCCGAGGGGTTGGTCATTCGACTCCTCTCCGAAAGTCCCGGGCATCCGGCTCCCTGCGAGCCGCATCGCCCGCCGCCCGGCTGAACCTTCGAGGGGTCGTCCTCGTGAACGAAGGAACAGGTAGCCATGACTTTCAGTGACCAGGGCCGAACGTGGATCGTCGCGTGCCTCTTTCTCGCGGCATGCGGAGGGGCGCCCCAGGGCGGCCCGGGGGGACCGGGAGGCGGAATGCCGCCCATGCCCGTGGAAGCCGTCGTCCTGGCGCCGAAGCCGGTCGAGCAGACCACCGAGTTCGTGGCCACGTTGAAATCGCGCCGCTCCTCCACCATTCAGCCCCAGGCCGAGGGCTTCGTGACCCGCATCGCCGTCCGCTCGGGAGAACGGGTCGCCCAGGGCGCCACCCTGTTCGAGATCGACTCGGCGCCCCAGCAGGCCGTCCTCGCCTCCCAGCAGTCGATGCGGGCCGGGCGCGCGGCCGAGGTCGAGTACGCGCGCCAGCAGGCCGCGCGAACCCGCAAGCTGTTCGAGGCGGGGGCGGCCAGCCTGCGCGACGCCGAGGAAGCAGACACCGCCCTGCGCACCGCCGAAGCCCAGCTCAAGGCCACCGAGGAGCAGGTCAGCCAACAGCGGGCCGAACTCGGCTACTACAAGGTCACCGCCCCGGCCTCCGGTGTGGTGGGCGACATTCCCGTGCGGGTCGGGGACCGGGTCACCAAGTCGTCGATGCTGACCACGGTGGACGAAAACGACGCGCTCGAGATCTACGTGAGCGTGCCGGTGTCGCAGGCCGCGGAGCTCAAGGTCGGCCTGCCCGTGCGGATCATGGAGGACGGGAAAGTGATCGCCACCAACCGGATCACCTTCGTCTCGCCCAGCGTCGATGACGCCACGCAGACCGTCCTGGCCAAGGCGACGCTGGTCGAGGGCCGCGGAAAGTTCCGCGCCGACCAGTTCATCCGCGTGCGCATCTTGTGGAGTTCGGAGCCCGGACTGACCATTCCCGTCACCTCGGTGATGCGCGTCAACGGCCAGTACTTCGCGTTCGTGGCGGAGAAGGCCGACCAGGGCCTGGTGGCGAAACAGCACCCGGTCCAGCTCGGCGACATCATCGGCAACGACTACGTTGTCCGAGAGGGCCTGGAAGCGGGCGAGCAACTCATCGTCTCTGGTCTGCAGAAGATCGGCGATGGCGCCCCGGTCAGCATCGCGGCGCCCGCTCCCGCTCCCGAACCGACGAAGGGCAAGTAGGCCATGCTCACCGACGTCTTCATTCGAAGGCCCGTCCTCTCGACGGTCTGCTCCCTGCTGATCATCCTGGCGGGAGCGGTGGCGATACCCACCCTGCCCATCGCCCGCTACCCGGATCTGGCCCCTCCCTCGGTCACCGTCACCGCGATCTACACGGGTGCCAACGCCCAGTCGGTCGAGAGTGCGGTCACCACCCCTCTGGAGCAAGCCATCAACGGGGTCGAGGGCATGAGCTATCTCACCTCCTCCAGCACCAACAGCGGCTTCGCCACCATCAACGTCACCTTCGACATCGGCCGCGACATCGATCTCGCCGCGGTCGACGTCCAGAACCGGGTGAACCAGGCGCTCGGGCGCATGCCCGCGGATGTCCGCACCAACGGCATCAGCGTGGTCAAGAACACCACGGGCTTCATGGGCGGCCTCGGCTTCTTCTCGAAGGACAACCGGTACACCTCCCAATTCATCAGCAACTACATCGATCTCTACGTGCGCGACGCCTTGAAGCGGGTCAAGGGCGTGGGCGACGTGATGATCTTCGGCGAACGCAAGTTCGCGATGCGGCTCTGGCTCGATCCGGCGAAGCTCGCGGGGCGCAGGATCACCGCGGCCGACGTGGTGAACGCCCTGCGCGAGCAGAACGTCCAGGTGGCGGCGGGTGCTTTGGGCGACGCCCCCTCCTCGAAGGACCAGGCCTTCACCATCAGCGTGCGAGCGATGGGACGCCTCGTGGAGGCCACGGAGTTCGAGGACGTGGTCATCAAGGCCGGCCGCGATGGCGCCATGGTGCGGGTGAAGGATGTCGGCCGGGTCGAACTGGGCGCCGAGACCTACGCCTCCAACCTCCGCTTCATGGGCCTCGAGGCCCAGGGCATCGGCGTCACCCTCCTGCCTTCGGCGAACGCGATCGACGTCTTCAACGGAGTCATGGCGGAAATGGCGAGGCTCGAGAAGAGCTTCCCGCCCGGACTCGAATGGCGGGTGGCCTTCGACAACGTGGTGGTGGTTCGCGAGTCGATCATCGAAGTGGTGAAGACCCTGGCCGAGGCCATCACCCTGGTCATCCTGGTGATGTTCCTGTTCCTCCAGAACTGGCGCTCCACCGTCATCCCCGCCATCACCATCCCGGTGTCCCTCATCGGCACCTTCGCGTTCATCAAGCTCTTCGACTTCTCGATCAACACCCTGACCCTGTTCGGCATCGTCCTCGCCACCGGCATCGTGGTCGACGACGCCATCGTGGTCATCGAGAACATCGAGCGGCACATGAGCGAGTACCACAAGTCGGCGAGGCGCGCGGCCATCGACGCCATGCGCGAGGTGTTCGGCGCGGTCATCGTCATCGGCATCGTCCTCGTCGCGGTCTTCGTGCCCGTGGCCTTCTTCCCCGGGGTCACGGGAAGGCTCTACCAGCAGTTCTCGCTCACCATCGCCTTCGCCGTGGTCCTGTCCGTGTTCAACGCGGTGACCCTGACCCCGGCCCTCTCCGCTCTCCTGCTGGACAAGGAGAGCCACACCCACGGGCGCTTCTTCACCTGGTTCAATCGCATCGTCGACCGGGGAACCGCCGGGTACGCCGCGTTCGTGCGCCGGGCCATGGGCCGGCGCGCCGCCATGATCGTTCTCTTCATCGCCTTCCTGCTCGCGACCTGGGGCGTGTACCGGATCGTGCCCTCGGCCTTCGTGCCGGAAGAGGACGAGGGGTACATCATGACCCTGGTGCAGGCTCCCGCGGGCGCCTCGCTCGAGTACTCGAACAAGATCGCGGAGCAGGCCGAGCAGATCATGCTGAAGGACCCGGATGTCCTGGCCACCTTCTCGGTCATGGGCTTCTCCTTCTCGGGCGCCGCCCCCAACAACGGGATGATCTTCACCCGGCTCAAGGACTACGCCGATCGGCCCGGACAGGCTCATTCGCTCAACACCGTCCTGAACCGTCTGCGCGGGCCGCTGTTCAGCATTCCCGGCGCGATCGTGGTGTCGTTCCCGCCCCCGGCCATCCAGGGCCTCTCTCAGTTCGCCGGGTTCCAGTTCGAACTGCTCGATCAGACCGGCGCCCCCAACCTCGACGGCCTCGCCGCCACCATGGGCGGCCTGATCGGAGAAGCCACCCAGGGCGGCAAGGTGCAGGGCCTCTTCGCCAGCTTCCGCGCCGACGATCCGCAGCTCGTGGTCGACATCGACCGCGACAAGGCGCGGAGCCTCGGCCTGCCCCTCCAGGAAGTGACGGACGCGCTCCAGGTGTTCCTGGGCTCCCAGTACGTCAACGACTTCGATTTCAACAACCGCGCCTACCGCGTGTACGTCCAGGCCGACCAGCAGTTCCGCTCCGGTCCTCGCGACCTGCGTCAGTTGTACGCCCGAGGATCGAACGGTCAGATGGTATCGCTCGACTCCGTGGTGAAACTCCGCGAAACCACGGCGCCCCAGGTCATTTCCCACTACAACCTGTTCCGGTCCGCGCAAATCACGGGAGCCCCCGGCCCGGGAGTGAGTTCGGGTCAGGCCCTCGCCGCCATGGAGGAGCTCGCGAACAAGCTGCCCGCGGGCTACAGCTACGCGTGGTCCGGTCAGTCGCTCGAGGAAATCAAGTCGGGCTCGCAGGCCGGCGCCATCTTCGCCCTCAGCGTGATCCTCGTCTACCTGGTCCTGGCCGCGCAGTACGAGTCGTTCGTCCTGCCCCTGATCATCCTGCTCGGCGTGCCCCTCGCGATCCTCGGCGCCCTGTCCGCGCAGTTCATCCGCGGGTTCACCAACGACGTGTTCTGCCAGGTCGGCCTCATCCTGCTCATCGGTCTCGCGGCCAAGAACTCCATCCTGATCGTCGAGTTCGCCGAGCAGCTGCGGGAGCGAGGTTTCTCCATCGTCGACGCCGCGGTGGAGTCAGCGCGCATCCGCCTGCGCCCCATCCTCATGACCTCGCTCGCGTTCATCCTCGGCGTCCTGCCCCTGGCCCTCGCCACCGGTGCTGGAGCCGCGGGACGCAACTCCATCGGCACCACGGTCGCGGGCGGCATGCTGCTCTCGACCATTCTCTCCATCATCTTCATCCCCGTGCTGTACGTGGTGATCCGGACCCTGGCGCCCGGGAAGGGACGGCGGTCGCATGACGAGGAAGAGGGCGAACCCGGCTCGTCCGCGCCGTCGGGTCATGGCATCGGCGCCGCGGGAGTGGCCCTTCTCCTGATCTTCGCCCTCGTGACGCCCACGAGCGCGCAGACGGTGACGACCCCGGCCATGGAATCGGTGACCTTCGACCGGGCCATCGACCGGGCTCTCGAGAAGAACCCGACCGTCGCCATCGCCGCGGCCGGAATCCTGCGCTCCCAGGGCCTGCTTCAGCAGGTGAGGGCGGGCAGCCTTCCGAGGCTCGGCGGCAGCATCACCAACACCACCCTCGACAAGGCCCTCTCCTTCGACGAGAGCGTGGTCCAGCCGCGCAACCAGTGGGTCTTCGGGCTCCAGGCTTCGGTGCCGGTTCTGGCCGCGGCCCGGTGGGCCGCGACCGCACAGGCCAAAGACAGCGTCGAGGTCGCGCGGCTCTCGAGCGCCGACACGAGGCGGCAGGTCGCGGTCGCGACCGCGGCCGCCTACCTCTCGGTGATCACACAGAAGCGGCTTGTCGATATCGCGGAGCGCTCACTCGACACCGCGCGCGCGCAGTTCGACTACAACCGGAAGCGGCGCGAGGGCGGGCTCGGCAGCCGGCTCAACGAGCTCAGAGCCGGCCAGGTGGTTTCCGTCGACGAGACCCTGGCGGAGAACTTCCGCCTCGGGCTGCGGCGGTCGCAGGAGGCGCTGGGGGTCCTGATGGGCGAGGATGGTCCGGTCGACACCGCCTCCGAACCGGTGTTCGATATATCTCCCTCCGAGATCACGGACCAGTGGATGACCATGCGCTCCGACCTTCGCCTTCTCACCGGCGAGCAGCGAGCGGCTCAGAACGTGCTGAAGGGCAATTCGAAGGACTGGTGGCCGACGGTCACGATGTTCTTCGACCCGCAGTACCTGACCCCGTCCGGCCTGTTCCAGCGGTCGAAGACCTGGAGCCTGTCTTTCCGGTTGCAGCAGTCCATTTTCGTGGGCGGCGAGCGGAAAGGCCTCAAGCTGGAACGTCAGGCCAACGTCGACGCCGCGGACTACGCGGTCGCCCGGAAGCAGATCGAGGCGCGGGCCGAGATCCGCAACGCGCGCTTCGCCGTGCTCGGCTACGAACGGGTCCTCGCGAGCGCGCGGCAGGCCGCGGAGCAGGCGAACGAGGTCCTCAAGATCACGATCACCGCCTTCGACGCGGGAGCGTCGACCAACATCGAAGTGATCGACGCGCAGCGGGGGGCCCGGGACATCGAGGCCGCGGTGGCTCAGGCCGAGGACGCGCTGCGGCAAGCCCAGTTCGACCTGCTCGTGGCCCTCGGCCGATTCCCGAAGTAGGGCTCAAGGGGCGGCTCAGTACGGGCCCTCGAGATCGGCGGGAACGTAGGACACGCGCGCCACCGGATCCCGGACCACGTCGAAACTGTAGTAAAGACGATGCAGGTCGCGCGCCTGCCCCACGCGGTCCACGGCATGACGCGCCGCGAGCCAGGGATCCGAATAGCCCTTCACGAGCCGCGAAACAACGCCCGTCCAGAGGCAGGTGCGGGTCTCATGGTAGCCGGAGGTCGCCGTGTCCAGGGTCCCCACCGCCGCGTTGTGGCGCTTGATCCCCCGCCGCAGCTCGTCAACCGCCGAGGATCCGTAACGCACCACGTAGCAGGCGCCCATGGCGACGTGGGCGGCGTGGGTCCAGGCCGCTTTGGGCAGCTCGCCCGCTTCCCAGGCCTGGACGAAGAGGTCGAACGACTCCCGCGTGTCGAGGAAGGGCGGGCAGGGAACCGGCGGTTCGTTGGCAGTCATAAGGGTGCGAGTATGCCGTCCGGCGGGGAGCTCTGAAAGCGTCCGGCCCGAAGCGGCCTGGTCGTGCGAAGATTCCGCCAACCGTTGCGGGGGATCCCCCGCTGACCTCTTCCCCTCTTTCGGAGACTGAACATGGAACCCAAGAACCCCAGGGAATTCGACCAGCGCGTTTACGACCTCTTCGACAAGTACGTTCACGGAGACATCGACCGGCGTGGCTTCATCGACGGTGCCGGCAGGTTCGGCGTCGCAGGCATGACCGGCGCCATGATCCTCGACACCCTCACCCCGCGCTTCGCGGAAGCGGAAGTGGTGGCGAAAGACGACAAGCGAATTGTCGCCGAGTACGTGGAGTACCCGTCGCCGCAGGGCTACGGCAAGATGCGCGGCTACCTGGTGCGGCCCGCGGACAAGAAGGGGAAGCTTCCGGGCGTGCTGGTGGTGCACGAGAACCGCGGCCTGAATCCGCACATCGAGGACATCGCCCGCAGGGTCGCGCTCGAGGGTTACATGGCCTTCGCTCCCGACGCGCTCTTCCCCCTCGGCGGCTACCCGGGCGACGAGGACAAGGCCCGCGAGGTCTTCCCGAAACTCGACCAGACGAAGACGCGCGAGG
>DAORUA010000146.1:0-8662 GCA_035432945.1 Vicinamibacteria bacterium
TCGTCGTCGCCGTCGTTGTTCGCATCCACCGCCGCCACCACGCGGATCGTCCCCGCGCCGGGAAGGAGGGTCGTGAGGTCGTACTGGCTGAGCAGGGTCGCGTTGTCGTGGAGCATCACGCGCACCACTCCGGTGGTCGAGTTGTAGAAGACGATGTCCTGGGTGCCGTTGCCGTCGGCGTCGAAGGTGGTGGCTGCGGTCCAGGGCGGGAGCATGGTGTAGGGCAGGAACTGGAAGCCCTTGAGATTGTCGCCGTCGATGTACCAGAAGAGCATCTGGCCGGTATTGACGTTGTGCCAGAGGTAGTCGAGCTGGCCGTCCTGATCGAAGTCGGCGACGGCACCCACCGTCCAGCCGGGGTCGGTGGCCCAGGGGGTCACCCAGTTGAAGGTGTCGAGGGTGTTGCCGTTCTTCATGTGCCACCGGTAGAGGCGGTTGGTGACGAAGTTGTGGAACATGAGGCGGGAGCGATCGGTGGCCCCGTCGGTGTTGGTGATGGTGCCCTGGGCCTGCCCGTCGCCGAGGGAAGCGCCGCCGGTGGGATTCGAGAGATTGACCAGGAAGGTTTCGTAGGGCTCCTGAAGAGTTTCACCCACGACCTGCACGGTCACGGTCTTCGAACTCTCGCCCGTGGCGAAGCTGACCGTGCCGGTGGCCGCGGTGTAGTCGAGCGGCGCGGTCGCACTGCCGTCGGCGGTGGCGTAGTCAACCGTTACCGCGCCGGGCGCGGGCGCGTTCAGGGAGACCGTGAAGCTGATGGGGGTGAAACCCGCGTTTCCTTCGCCCGTGGTCTTGTCCGCGATCGAGACGAGCAGACCGTCGTCGGCCTGAATCGTTCCGACGCCCTGGCTGTCGAAGATGGTGGCTCCGGTGGCGTTGCTCAGGTTGAGGAAGAGGGTCTCATCGGCTTCGATCGTCGAGTCCCGGGTCACGGGAACCGAAACCACGAGAGAAGCGGCCCCCGGCAGGAACGTGAGCGTGCCCGCCTTCGCGGTGTAGTCGGAGCCGGCCGTGGCCGTGCCGTCGGCGGTGGCGTAGTTGACGGTGATGGTCGAGGCGGAGGTGGCGGAGAGGATCACGGTGAAGGCGAGGTTCGTGGTTCCCGGCCCCGTGCCCTCGCTGATCGCGTAGTTGGTGACACTGATCGTGGAGAGATCGTCGTTGAGAATGGTGCCGACGCCGATGCCGTCGAGGATCGTGGCTCCCGCAGGTGCGCTGAGATTCAGGGTGAAGGTCTCGTTCGCCTCGAAGATAGCGTCGCCCAGGATGGGGACGCTGATGAACTTCACCACTTCTCCCGCGTTGAAGGTCAACGCGCCGGTGGTGGTCGTGAAGTCGGCCCCCGCGATCGCGGCCCCGTTGGCGGTGGCGTAGGTCACGCTGACCGTGCCGCCCGAAGGCGCCGAGAGCGTCACCGGGAAGGTCATGGTGCTGCCCGCCAGATACCCTTCGGAGACCGAGGCGTCGGCTACGGAGATGGACACCGGTGGCGCGGAATGAAACGCGACCGCCCAGAAGCCGCCCACGATCGAGAGGGACCCCCCAGCGAGAGGGCCCGAAGCGTCATGCTGTCCGGTCGTCCCCTTGAGAGAGAAGACTCCCGCCGAGACCGGCCCGTGGCCTCCGCCCGCCACCTTGAACCAGGCCATCTCGTAGGTCTGCGCGCTCAGAGTCGAGGGCGCCATGAAGCCGACGCCGAGGAGGAAAGCGAGCACCCCACGAGGGCCCGAACCCGCGGCCAGTGTCTTCACCCTCTCACCTTCCCTCGACCATCTTGAAGATCCGCGCGAGCTGCTCCTCCATCTCCGCGATCCGCTTCGCCTGGGCGTCGATGGTGCGCTGCTGCTTCTGGTATTCGTTCAGGAGCATGGGGGACAGGAACTGGTAGAAGACCGTCTCGATGCGGCCATCTTTCGTCCTGGCCACGAGGCCCGGGTTCACCGCGGCCACCTCCTCCGCGATCAGGCCGTATTGGAGGGCCCGGCCGGCGGGGTTCTGGTCGGATTTGTAGTGGAAGGTCACCGGCCGCAGCTTCATGAGGTCGCTGCTCGCATCCGCCATGTCCGCGACGTCGTCCTTCAGCCGCCCGGAGGAGCTGATAGTGCCGAGCTGGCCGTTGCTGTCGATCACCACGGCCACCGCGTCGTTGATGTCGGTGGTCCGGCCGCGGATGCCGGCGATGAAGGCCGCTTTCTGGGGCCCTTCGGTGCCGATCCGGACGGCATTGCCCTCGCCATCAACTCCCTCGTTCCCGACATAGATATTGTCATCGCCGTTGGTCAGGCTCAGTCCCGCGTCCTTCCCGACCGCGATGTTCCGCGCCCCGGTGCTGAAGCGGAGAGCATTCAGCCCGACTGCCGTGTTGTGGTTGCCCGCGACGTTCTCGAAGAGAGCCCGGATTCCGGTCGCGGTGTTTCCGTTTCCGGTGGTGTTGTTCCGGAGCGCGCTCGAACCCTGCGCGATGTTCTCCACGCCCGTGGTGTTGCTGGTGAGGGCCGCCGCTCCGACTCCGGTGTTGCCCGTCCCGGTGGTGTTCATGAAGAGAGCTTCGTTGCCGACCGCGGTGTTGAAGCTGCTCGTGGTGTTGCTGAAGAGGGCCTTGTAGCCGAACGCGGCGTTGGCGTTGCCGGTGGTGTTGGCGGCCAGGGCTTCGGAGCCGCTCGCGGTGTTGCTGAAGCCGGTGGTGTTGTTCCACAGCGCGTACAGCCCGGTGGCGGTGTTTTCGCCGCCGGTCGTGTTCGCACCGAGCGCGGCGCCTCCGACCGCGGTGTTGTTGAAGCCGGTGGTGTTGTTTCGCAGCGCGGTCGCCCCATGGGCGGTGTTGTTGGAGCCGGTGGTGTTGTACTGGAGGGCCACATAGCCGGTGGCGGTGTTGTCGCTGGCCTGGTTCGTGAAGAGGGAACCCGCTCCGAGCGCCGTATTGTGGTTGCCGAGCGCGCCGTTAAAAAGGGCGCCGTCGCCCACCGCGGTATTGCTGGAACCGTTTACGTTGTTCTCCAGCGCGTACTGTCCGACCGCCGTGTTGCCGGTGCCCGTCTCGTTGTACAGAAGAGCCCAGTAGCCAACCGCGGTGTTGTTCAGTCCCGTGGTGTTGCGCTCCAGGGCGCTCGTCCCGAACGCACTGTTCCTGGACCCGGTGGTGTTGTTCTGGAGCGCGCTCTTGCCGTGAGCGGTGTTGTCGGCTCCGGTCGTGCTGAAGCCGAGGGCGTTGAAGCCGGTGGCCGTGTTGCGGGTGCCGGTGGTGTTGCTGATGAGGGCATTCGAGCCCACCGCGGTGTTGTTGATGCCGGTGGTGTTCCCGGAGAGGGCGCTGAAGCCCAGGGCCGTGTTGTTGCTCGCGATCGTGTTGTTGAACAGCGCGTTGAAGCCGACCGCGGTATTGGCGCTCGCCGTCGTGTTGTTCTGGAGCGCGCTCCGCCCAAGCGCGGTGTTGCTGCTGCCGGTGGTGTTGTTCTGGAGGGCGATGAAGCCATGGGCGGTATTGCTGCTCGCCGTCGTGTTGTGGAGCAAGGCGAAGTACCCGGTTGCGGTGTTCGAGCCGCCGGTGGTGTTGTCACTCAGAGCGCCGACGCCGCTCGCAACATTGTTCACCCCGGTCGTGTTGTTCATCAGAGCCTGGGCGCCGGTCGCGGTATTGCCCGAGCCGGTCGTGTTGGCGTTGAGCGCATGGGAGCCGACCGCGGTGTTGATGCCGCCTTCGGTGTTGCTGCTGAGGGCATTCAGCCCGTTCGCCACGTTGTTGATGCCGATGGTGTTCTGGTACAGCGCAAATACGCCGGTGGCCGTGTTGTTTGCGCCGCCGGTATTCTTGCCGAGCGCGGAGAGGCCGGTCGCGGTGTTGTTGTGCCCGGTGGTATTGCTCGTGAGCGCGCCGTGACCGGTCGCGGTGTTGTTTGTGCCGCCCGCATTCAACCGAAGCGCGTTCCAGCCGCTGCCCGTGTTGCGGAGGCCGCTCATGACGAAATTCCCCGCGTTCTCGCCGAGGAACGTGTTCTCCGTGCCGAAGTTGTGAAGAAACGGCTGCGTCCCCTTGAAGATGGTCCCGGCGAAGGGCGTGGACACGGCGGTGAGGGTGAGGGTGCCGCTGAGCGTGGGGGATCCCGTCCAGGCGGGCGCCCCGGCGGTCCCGGTCAGCACCTGTCCGGCCACGCCGACAGTGCTGCCCAATGTACCGGCCCCTTGCCCGAACACCACGCCGTTCGCGGGCAGGGTGGCGAGGCCGGTTCCTCCATTCGCCACGGAGATCACGCCCGTGATCGTGCCGGCGGTGGACGCGTAGATGCTGCTCGGTCCGGGCGTCAGTTCCACGCGCGTCCCGAGGAGCGTGTGGGCGCCCGTATCCGCGCCGGGCCGGACGCTGATCTCCAGGAATCGGGCGTCTCCCGTGAACGCCGCGGCTCCGAAATCGAGCCGGGCGGTGAACAAGCCATCCGCCACCGCCGCGTCGCTCACGGTTACCAGCCCGCCGACCTGGGTTCCCGCACTCGAGGCGTCGAACAGCCTGAACTCGAAGTCGAAGTTGCCGTTCGCGGGCACGCCGCTCACCGTGAGCTGACCCTGATAGGTGAAGGCCGTGCCCATCGGGGCCTGCGCGGACACCACGGACGTCATCGCGATCAGGATCAGACACAGCGCCCACGATGACGGGCGATGGATGAGGCTCGGTTGATTCATGGTTCTTTCCTCGCTGGCTTCTGGACGAATTCGGGGCCCTTGACCCCGCGGAGAGACAAAGGCTCTTGTGTTAGAACGCAGGAAGGGCTGGGAAAGGCCATCAAGGAAAATCCGATTCTTCCGAAGACCTTGAATGGGATCCCTCTTATGGGTAAAGAAGAAAAGACGCCGGACGCGGTCACGTCGTCTTCGGGAGGGGCATCGGAACGCGGGCGGGATGGACTCGACCGCCTGATGCCGCTCGTCTACGACGAGTTGCGCCGGCTCGCCGCCTCCTTCCTGAGACGCGAACGCAGGGATCACACCCTTCAACCCACCGCCCTCGTGAACGAGGCCTACATGCGGCTCGTCGACCAGCACGCGGTGAGCTGGGAAAATCGCGCGCAGTTCTTCGGCCTGGCCGCCCAGATGATGCGGCGGATTCTCGTCAACCACGCCCAGGCGCGGCGCGCGGAGAAGCGGGGCGGCGGCGCCACCCGCATCACCCTCGACCCCTCCCACGCCGTCTCGCAGGACCGCACGCTCGAGGTTCTCGCCGTGGATGAGGCTCTCGAGAAGCTCGCCGGTTTCGACCCGTTCAAGGCGAGGCTCGTGGAACTGAGGATCTTCGCGGGCCTGACCATGGAGGAGGCCGCGACCGTGCTCGAAAAGTCCAAGCCGACCCTGGAACGGGAATGGCGGATCGCCCGCGCGTGGCTGCACAAGGAACTCGAGTCCTGAGGCCGATGGACCCTGAACGCTGGCGGCGGGTGAACACGCACTTCTCGGAGGTTCTCGCCCTCCCCCCGGCCGACCGGCCGCCGTACCTGCGGGCGCTCTCGGCAGCCGATCCCGAGGTCCTTGCCGAAGTGGAGGCGCTCCTGCGCGCCGACGCGCAGGCGCACACCTCGTTCGAGCCGTTCCTGAGGGAAGGCCTGCTGCATGCGTTCGACGAGACGCCCGGGGAGGGCGCCCGCATCGGCCCCTACCGGCTGGTCCGGGAAATCGGAAGGGGCGGCATGGGGCACGTGTACCTCGCCGAACGCACCGACGAGTTCCAGATGTCGGTGGCCATCAAGATCGTGCGCGCGGGGCTGAGCGAAAGCCTCCGGCTCCGCTTCCAGCGGGAACGGCAGATTCTCGCGGGACTGGATCATCCGAACATCGCCAAGCTCCTCGATGGCGGGACCACCCCGCAAGGCTCGCCCTGGCTGGTCATGGAATACGTTGACGGCGAACCCATCACCCGGTTCTGTGAAACCCGTCAACTGTCTCTGGCCGCCCGGCTGCGCCTCTTCGAGACCGTGTGCGAGGCGGTCCACTACGCCCACCGTCACCTGGTGATCCACCGCGACTTGAAGCCCGCGAACATCCTGGTGACCAGAGGCTCCGTCCCCAAGCTCCTCGACTTCGGAATCGCCAAGCTGCTCGAGGCGGAGGGAACGCAGGATGGCCACACCTTCACCGGTTTCCAGCCCATGACTCCGGCCTACGCGAGCCCCGAACAGGCGAGCGGCGCCCTCATCACCACCGCGAGCGACGTCTACTCGCTGGGCGTGATCCTGTTCGAACTCGTCTGCGGCGCCCGGCCGTACGAACTTCCCACCGCCTCCCCCCTCGAGATCCAGAAAGCGCTGCTCGAAACGAGGCCGCTGCCCCCGAGCCGAGTGAAGCCGGGCCTCTCCAGGGACATCGACAGCATCGTGGCCATGGCGATGAAGAAGGAGCCGGAGCGCCGATACGTTTCCGCGGCGGCCCTGGCCGAGGACATCCGCCGTCACCTCGGGAACTTTCCGATCGTGGCCCGGGCGGACACTCTCGCCTACCAGGCCGGGCGTTTCGTTCGCCGTCATCGGGCCATGGTCATCGGTGTCTCCCTGGCCGGGCTCGCGCTCACCGCCGCTTCCGTGGTGGCGGTCTGGCAGTCGAGGCAGGCCCAGGCGCAACGAGCGATGTCAGAGCGCCGGTTCGCGGAAGCCCGGCAGATCGCGAACAGCATGGTCTTCGAGCTGCACGATGAGATCGCGCGGATTCCCGGGGCCACCAAAGCCCGGATGGTCCTGCTGGCTCGGTCCTCGAAATGGCTCGACACGCTCGCAAAGGACGCGCCCCACGATCCGGATCTCGCCGCGGAACTCGCCGAGGCCTACCGGCGGCTGGGGGATGCGCAGGGGGGGTCGGGCCAGGCCAACTCCGGAGACGACGCGGCCGCCCTGGCCAGTTACCGAAAGTCACTGGCTCTGCGGGAGAGACTCGTGGTCCTGGCGCCCGACAACCCGGAGTACCGGGATCGGCTGGCCGCGGCTCACATGGATATGGCCTATGGGGTGGCTCAGGGCGGCGAGGCTCTGGGCCATGCCCAAAGAGCGGTCGCCCTCGCTCAGCGCCTCCAGTCCGAAGCGCCGGGGGACCCTTCAAGGCAAAGGCGTCTCGCGCAGGCCTGGTTCGCCGAAGGGTCGACGCGCCTGGTGGTCGGAGAGATGCGCGGCGCGGAGCAGGCTTTCGAGCAGGCTGCCGTCATCTTCCAGGCGACCCTGAAGGCCGATCCCAAGCGGCCTGGCGCGCAACGGGATGTCAGCCTCGTGAACAAGAGACTGGGCGCCATCGCGGCGAAGGAGGGCCGGGTGGCGTCCGCCAACGAGCACTACGAGCGGGCCCTGGCCGCGGACCGGGCGCTCGTCGCCCGTGACCCCGCGAGCTTTCAGTCCCGGTACGACCTCTCGGTTTCCCACGTGGAGCTCGGGGGGGTGAAGAGCCGCAACCGCGACCCGCGTGGCGCGCGAGAGCAATACCAGCAAGCCCTCGCGATTCGCGAGGCGCTGCTCAAGCAGGACCCGGCCAACGCGTTGGCGCGACAGGGGCTGGCCTCGGTCCTGGCGCGTCTGGCGACCGAGAATGCGAGTCTCGGCGATCACAAGGCCGCTCTCGAGAGCCTGGCGCGCGCCGAGCCGCTGCTTCGCGAAGGCCGGACGAATCGCGACCGCGAAATGCTCGCCGGCCTCCACTACCGGCGGGCCCGTTCCTGCCTTTCGCTGGGGCGCGCGCCCGAGGCGCTGCGGGAGTTCCGGCGCGCGGTCGATGGGCATCGGGGTCTTCTTGAATCAACACCCGGGAATCTCCTCCTCGCGGAATCGCTTGCGACGGACCTTCTCGAACTGGGCGGCTTGCAGATGGCGGGGGGAAGTGCGGCCGGGCGTGTCGACGCCTGCGACAGCTACGCGGAGGCCTCCCGCGTGGTCGCGGAGATCCGGTCGCGGCAAGCCAGCCTGGAACTCTCGTTCAGGGATCTGAGCGATGCGGTCGCGAAGGCTCTTACCTGGTGTGCCGCCGAGCCTCGAACCTCCGGCTGAACCCGGGGGGGCTCACCAGATGTTGGCGGATCCGACCACTCTCCACACCGGGTCGGTGGCGGTGAAGGGCAGGAACGCGCCGGTGCCGAGGCGCGTGATGCCGTTCATGAACCACACCGAGAAGACGCCGGTGGGCGTGGGGTTGTGCCAGAGCAGATCGGGCAGACCGTCGTTGTTGAAGTCGGTCCTGGTCGAGACGAGGTTGTAGGCCTGGGTCGTGCTCTGGGTGTTCGGGTAGGTGATGGTGCCGGTCACGCTGGCGCCGGTCACGTCCCAGGCCTGGATCTGGCCGGTGGCGGAGTTGTAGAGCGCAAGCTCGTCGTCGCCGTCGTTGTTCGCATCCACGGCGGCCACCACCCGCACCGTGCCCGCTCCGGGAAGGAGGGTGGTGATGTCGTACTGGCCGATCAGGGTGGCGTTGTCGTGGAGCATCACCCGCACCACGCCGGTGGTCGAGTTGTAGAAGACGATGTCCTGGGTGCCGTTGCCGTCCGCGTCGAAGGTGGTGGCCACGGTCCACGGCGGGGTCATGAGATAGGGGAGGAACTGGAAGCCCTTGAGGTTGTCGCCGTCGATGTACCAGAACAGCATCCGGCCGTCGTTCACGTTGTGCCAGAGGTAGTCGAGCTGGCCGTCCTGGTCGAAGTCGGCGACCGCGC
>DAORUA010000147.1:0-7063 GCA_035432945.1 Vicinamibacteria bacterium
GAAATCGCCATCCCACGCGTCCTCGCCGCAAGCGAGCCCGCGGGCGAGGACCCCGCCTTCCTCATCATTGAGTACCTGGAGCCGGCCGGCCGC
The DNA here is from genome assembly GCA_035432945.1 of Vicinamibacteria bacterium. GTDB lineage: Bacteria > Acidobacteriota > Vicinamibacteria > Fen-336 > JAGNNV01 > JAGNNV01. Next base: position 94 of record DAORUA010000147.1, read on the forward strand.
GGAACCCTTCCCGATGACGAGGCGCTCGGCCGTGGCCTTGCCGCCATCCATCGAACCAGGGCGGAGAAGTTCGGCTTCGACGCACGGACCTACTGCGGCCTCACGCCGCAGGACAACCGCTGGCGCGATTCCTGGGTCGACTTCTATCGAGAGCAGCGACTTCAACCGCTGATCGACTCGCTCGGCCGCGAGCGCGCACTGCCTGCCCCTGACCAGCGTCTCTACGAGCGGCTGATGACCCGCCTGCCGGACCTTCTCCCGCCGGCCCCTCGATCTCTGATCCACGGAGACCTCTGGTCAGGCAATGTCCTCTTCCGCGCGAAAGGCCCGGCCCTCGTCGATCCAGCATGCGCCTTCGCCGACCGCGAAATGGAGTTCGGAATCACCACCCTCTTCGGCGGCCTCTCTCCCCGCGCATTCGCCGCATACGAAGAAGCCTGGCCGCTCCCCGAAGGATGGCGAGATCGCAACCCCCTCTATCAGCTCTACCACCTCCTCAATCACGCCGTCCTTTTCGGCGGCCACCACGCCGCCGAGGCTCGGAAGATCGCAGCGCGGTTCGCGGGCTAACTCAAGACGCTGCCCCTGCCGTCATTGCGAGGCCCCACCCCGTTGGCTAGAAGGCCGAAGCAATCTCGTGGCGGCTGGTCGTTGTGGCCCGCAGGGCCGGGCGCGTGTGTGGGCTCGCGGCGTGGCCCAAGGCCAGGCTCCGCACCCGGGACCCGCTTCGCGCATCGCCGCTGGAGCATGCTACTTCGCTGCTTCCCGCGACCGCCAGTCCGGAGGCACGTCCATCGGCAGGTATTCATAGCTGACGATGCCCTTTCCGACGATGGTTTCGCGCAGGAGCACGCACTCTGATCTGGCGTCGTTCAGGATCCACATGACGCGCACTCCCGCGCCGATCGGCCAGAAAGCACTCAAGGCGTCCGTCATGGCACTTATGAGCTTCAGCCGATTCGTCGCAGGATCGAAGGTCGCGCCTTTTGCGCCGGGCCCAAGAGTCCTTATTTCGACCCGGCGCGGGTTCTGAAGGCTACGCATGCTCCAGGTCGAGTCCGATCGCCCTGGCGTCTCGTCGAAGCGAAGGCGACCCAGGAGGTCGTAGGTCCGAACCGTGTATTCCACGTCTCCGAACCCCGGGCCAATGTGTGCGGAACCAAGCCTCGCCGAGTCGAGTGGACCGATCCGACGCGTGCTCTCGAACGGCCCCAGGCTCGGCACGAGTTCGACGTCTCCGAGTCCATCGATCCGCGCGGGAGCGTCCGCGGGAACAATGGCCGGCCACCAGGGCTCAAAGGCGCCTCCGCGGTGTCCAAAGTAAGAGGGGACTTCCGCGACTACCCTCCGCGGCTTTGTGCGCACGTGGTGCAGCGCCCCGTACCAGCCTTGCTTGTCGTCGTCCCAGGGGTCGGCGCCCCAGGCAACCACGACGCGGAAGCTCTCGGTGGCGTCTGCCGCGAGCTCCTCCGGACGCGGCGTCGGTCCGCCGTTGAGAATGAACCAGAGGCTACAAATCCAGGCGATTCCGAGGAAGCTCCGGGCAAGTCCGCCCTTTCGATAGCCGCTCACCAGAGATCCCACCGCAAGGCCGATGAGCGCGAGGGAGAGAATGACATCTGCCGGTATCGCCGGTTGCGCGGAATAGGCGGGCGACGTTCCCAGGGCGGGCACACTGAGCGCGACCGTGAAGCCGAACCCCACGAGCAGCCCGAGGGTCGTAAGGAAGGCGCGAGCAGTGGAGGTGGTCACGACGGCGATCAGGCTGAAACCCGACAGCAGAGCGAGGTGATACAACGGCCCTTCGTAGTCGCCGATCCCGGGGCGAAGACCGAAAGCCAGTCGCGCCGCCTGCGTGGCCAGCCAGGGCGGAAGGAACGCGCAGAGCAGGATGCCGCCGATCTTCCCGATCACGAGATGAGAGGCCCGAAACGGGCGGGAGCGCCATTGCGCGCCGACGCGGGACGGCGCGTCGCCATGAATCAGTTGCGTCACCAGGAGGAACTGGACCAGCCACGTGGTCAGGGCCGCGATCATCACCAGGGCAAACCACTCCGGCCCGGCATCGGACATCGATGCCCGGGGACTGCAGGACACCGCGACCTCGCCGATCAACATCAGGAGAAACAGGACTACCGTCCACCTGGCGCGCCTCAGGTCTCTCCTCAGGATCGACAGTGTTTCCTTCAAGGGCGCTCTCCGGACTTGCGCAGTGTCGCGAACGCGCGAAAGGCATCCTTCAGCGACGCGGGCGCCGGCGCGTAGTTCTCGACGTTCGCGAACGCTGCGCGCACGGCCGCGGCTGTGTCGGCATCGTCGAACTCGGTTTCGACGAGCGTCGCGAAGCCGCCTTCCTCCGTGAAGCGGGCCCACGTTGGCTGGAACTCTCCGGTTCGGCCCGTGTGGGTGAAGCGGAGGACGCGAACCTTTCTGCGCAGATCGTCCGTCGAAAGGGACCATTGCGCGCGCCCTTCCGACATGAAGGTCACGCGATCCACATACCTTTCGATGTCATCCAGTTCGTGCGAACAGATGAGCGTCGCTGCCTTTCCGCGCAGGGATTTCAGAGCCAGAAGGACGGATTCCTTCGCCAGCTCGTCGAGACCCGCGAGCGGCTCGTCGAGGAGCACGACTTCGGGATGGTAGGCCAGGGCCGAAACGATCGCCGCCTTCATCCGCCCTCCTCGGGAAAGTTGCCCGATCCGCCGATCGATGGGCAGGTCCAGAACGTCGGTCAAATTGCCGGCGAGCGCGCGGTCCCACCGCGGATAGAAGGGCGACAAGAACGAGAAGAGCTCCGCGGGGGTGAGATCGTCGTAGGACTCATGCGATTCCGCGACAACTCCGATCCGTTCGAACGTCGCCGGTGGGATCGATACCGAGTCGGCGCCCAGTAGCTCGCAGCGGCCCTTGAACGGGCGTACCGCACCGAGCAGCGCTCGAATGGAAGTGGTCTTTCCACACCCGTTCTCCCCAACGAGCGCCATCGTCTCGCCGGCCTGGACCCGCAGGTCGAGGCCGCGAACGACCTCGCGACGCCCGTACCGGCACACGAGTCCATCGACGACGATCGGTGCCTGCCCCGCGGGAGTGCTGCCCATCCGCGAAGCATGTTAGCCGTGCTTAGAATTCGCCCCGAATAGCGAAGGCGCAGCTCGTGGCACATGAGCGTCGCGGAGACAATGAAATCTCTGCGGGCCGCGGGTTCAGCGCAGGCAATTCCAGACTTCACCAACGCGGGTTGCGGTGGGGCAGCGATCTTGAGCCCAGAGGCCGACGACGAGAAGAGCGGTGGTGGCGATAACGAATGGGATGGCTGTGGTCCGAACCGACCTTGACATCCACGCGAGCTCGGTCCGGCGAGCCCAGCGCAGGAGGCCTCCCGCGAGAAGCGTCTCGGTTGCGACCTCGATGAGGATGAGCGGCCCGGTCGAGTAGATCCAGAGAATGCCCCAGGCGAGGGCGACGAGCCCGCCGACAACCAGGATCGCCTCGACATCGAAGCAGCCCGGATCGAGACAGCCGTCGCCGCAACCGTCGGGCATCGGCCTGCCGTCGTCGCGTCGTTCACGCGTGTCGTGTTTCTCGAGGGCCTGGATTTCGAAGCGTCCCCGATCCTCGGCTTGGTCGCCGATCGCCGGGCGGATTCCAGCGAGGTACCTCACCCACCATCGAACGGCCAGAAGAAACCAGGCGTAGGCGACGACGCTCGCGAGGGCATAGCGAAAACCGAGAGCGGTTCGAAGGAGAGCGTGGCGCTGCAGGCCGACGCTCACCAGGAACCCGACTCCGATCGTCGTGCCCACCAGCACTCCGACGTGGAAGCGAAGCCATAGGCGCTGCGTCAGCGTCGCGCCGATGCGCCGTCGCAGTTCCGGGGTGTCCGGAGGGGTTTGTTCTTCGCCAGAATCGTCCATTTCAGCCCCTGGTGGTCCACGCTCTCGTGGCAATCTACGACGTTTCCATGGCCGCCGCGGGCGCCTGGGCCCGACGGCCGGCCGACCGCCGCGAGATTGCTTCGGCCCGCTACTTCACGGATCGGGGCCTCGCAATGACGGCCGGGGCCAATATCGCACCCAACAAACTGCACCCGCTCGGCGCAGCCTCACTCGTGAGGCGGCCGGTCCGGCATCGGGTACGATCCTCCGCATGATGAGATCCATCCGAATCCCGGCCCTGGCCCTTGCCCTGTTCGCCGGCGGCACCGCGCTCGCGCAGCCCGCCAAGCACCCCCTGCGCATCGAAGACATCCAGAAGATCCGCGACGTGCGCGATCCGCGGTGTTCCCCCGACGGCAAGGCCGTGGCCTACGTGGTCTCGAGCATCGATGTCAGGGAGGACAAGAGCGCCTCCCACATCTGGCTCGCCGGGTTCGATGGGAAGCACGATCGTCAGGTCACGTTCGGCGCGGAGAGTGAGTCGCAGCCGCGCTGGAGTCCGGACGGGAAGTTCCTCGCCTTCACCTCGTCCCGCCCCGGGCCCGCGAAGGGCAACCAGATCTGGCTCCTCGATCTGGGCGGCGGCGAGGCCCTTCAGCTCACCGACCTCAAGGGTCGCCTGCAGGACTACGAGTGGTCTCCCGATTCGAAGCGCTTCGCCCTCGTGGTGGGCGATCCCGATCCGGAAGCCGAGGCCGAACCCCCCGCGGGCGGCAAGCCGCGTGTCCCGAAACCCATCGTCATCGATCGCTACAAGTTCAAGCAGGACGGCCAGGGCTATCTCCTGTCCGGCCGCCACAGCTACATCTACCTCTTCGACATCGCCGCGAAGAAGCTCGAGCGCCTGACCGGCGGAACCGCGGACGAGGCCTCGCCTTCATGGTCGCCCGATGGATCGAAGATCGCCTTCTTCTCGAATCTCGCGAAGGACCCGGATCGCGAGCAGGCCGGCCAGATCTTCGTGACCGATGCGAAGGCGGGTTCGACGCCGAAGGCGCTCACCACCCCGGCGAATCTCGCCACCCGGACCCGGGTCGAGTGGAGCCCCGACGGCTCGCGCATCGCCTACCTCGAGACCGACGAGCAGAAGTACGGCGCTTACAGCATGAACCACCTCGCCACCGTGGCGTCCGACGGCTCGAGGCCCCCGGCGCGGGTGGCCGCGGCCGAGGCGCTCGATCGAGGCGTCTCCGGTATCCGCTTCACCGCGGACGGCCAGGCGATCGAACTGTTGGTCACCGACGATCGTTCCGTCTATCCCTCCCGCGTGCCCCTCGAAGGCGGCGCGGCGCAGCGCCTGATGGCGCCGCCGATCGTACTGTCGAGCTGGGACAAGGAGGGTGCGTGCTCGGTGGCCCTGGCGGGCGGCGACGACCAGCCCGCGGAAGTGAAAGCGATCGACGGCGCGGCTCTGCGCCAGATCACCCATCAGAACGACGCGCTGCTCGGGGAACTCGAGCTCGGGAAGACCGAGGAGGTGAGCTTCAAGAGCGCCGCCGGGCCCGAGGTGCACGGCCTTCTCACCAAGCCCGTGGGTTATGTCGAAGGCACGAAGGTCCCCCTGCTGCTGCGCATCCACGGCGGCCCGAATGGCCAGGATCAGCATTCGTTCGCGGCCGAGCGGCAGCTCTTCGCCGCGAACGGCTACGCCGTTCTCGCCGTGAACTACCGCGGCAGTTCAGGGCGGGGTGCTGCGTTCTCCCGCTCGATCTGGGCCGACTGGGGCCGCTTCGAGGTGGAGGACCTCCTCGCGGGCGTCGACCACGTGGTCAAGATCGGCGTCGCCGATCCCGCGCGTCTCGGCGTGGGCGGCTGGAGCTATGGCGGCATCCTGACCGACTACCTCATCGCGACCGACAATCGCTTCAAGGCGGGCACGAGCGGCGCGGGCACCGCGTTCACGGTGGCGTTCTACGGAACGGACCAGTACATCATCCAGTACGATTACGAAGTCGGCCCGCCCTGGAATCCCAGGGCCTGGGAGACGTACCAGAAGATCTCCTATCCGTTCCTGCATGCCGACCGGATCAAGACCCCGACCCTCTTCCTGGGCGGTGAGAAGGACTTCAACGTCCCCATTCAGGGCTCCCAGCAGATGTATCAGGCGCTGCGAAGCCTCGGCGTCGACACCCAGCTCATCATCTATCCCAACGAGAACCACGGCATCACCCGGCCGAGCTACGTCAAGGATCGCTACGAGCGGTATCTCGCCTGGTACGAGAAGTACGTGAAGGGCGGGAAGCCCCGGTGAATTCAATCGACTGAACTGATTGTAAAGACCGTCGGGTTGCGATCCGCCCATCGGGCCAGCCGCGATAGGGTGGCGCCTCACCCGGAATGAACAATTTCAAGTCCGCCCTTCGCCAGCTCAGGAACGCTCCCGGCTTCACCTTCGTGGCCATCCTGACCCTGGCCCTCGGTATCGGGGCCAACACCGCGATCTTCTCCGTCATCAACGGCGTCCTCCTCCGTCCGCTTCCCTTCGAAGAGCCCGAGCGGCTCATGCGCCTCTACGAGCGCAGCGACAACTTCCCCAAGGCGTCGTGGGCGGCCGGCCAGTTCTTCTCCATGCGGGAGGACAACCGCTCGTTCGAGGCGGTGGGCGGATGGCAGGCCGCGAACTTCAACCTGTCCACGGCCGGCGCCGATCCCGAGCGGATCGAAGGTGCGGTGGTGACGCTCGACTTCACCCGTGTCCTGCGGGTGACTCCCCTCAGGGGCCGCTCCTTCAACCCCGGGGAGTTCGCCCCCGGCCAGGACGCGGTGGTGCTGATCAGCATGGGGCTGTGGCAGCAGCGCTTCGCCGGCGATCCCAACATCCTCGGCCGTTCCCTGTTCATCAGCGGGCGCCCGCGGCTCGTGGTCGGCGTCATGCCGGACGCCTTCACTTTCCCCGGCAAGTCCCAGATCTGGGCGCCCTTCGCGCCCAACGAAGAGAACCGGACGCGGCGCGATCTCCATACCGTTCAGGCCTTCGGCCGGCTCAAGCCGGGCGTCACCTACGAGCAGGCCCAGGCCGATCTCAAAACCCT
>DAORUA010000147.1:7163-8630 GCA_035432945.1 Vicinamibacteria bacterium
CAGCTCATGACCGAGTCGCTCGTGTACTTCGCCCTCGGCGGCTTCGCGGGGCTGGTGCTCGGCCGGTGGCTCCTGAGCGCGCTTCTCGCCATCGCGCCCGCCACCATTCCCCGGCTCGACCAGGTGGGCGTCGATCTTCGCGTCCTGCTCTTCACCTCCCTCGTGACCCTCCTCACCGGTCTGCTCTTCGGCCTGATTCCGGCCTGGACCGCGTCGCGGACGGACATCACCAGCGCGCTGCGGGAAGGCGGGCATGGCGCCATCGCCGGGCGGAGCTGGCTTCGCGACATCCTGGTGGTGGTGCAGGTCGCGGCCACCGTGGTGCTTCTCATCTCCTCCGGACTGCTGCTTCGCAGCTTCCACGAACTCCAGCAGGTCGACGCGGGCTTCAGCGCCGAGAAGGTGATGACCATGAAGATCGACCTGCCCTCCGCGAAGTACGGGACCATCGGCCAGACCGACGAGAAGCGGGTGCAGTTCGTGACCGACCTGGTGAAGAGGCTCGAAGCCCTTCAAGGCGTCGAGTCCGCGGCGGTGGTGACCACCACGCCTCTCACCGGGGGGCCGACGTTCATCATGCGGGTCGAGAGCAACATCAACGTCACCCCGAGCAGCGCCCCGGTGACCCGCTATCGCACCATCACGCCCGACTACTTCAAGGTCATGGGCATCGCCCTCGTGGCCGGCCGCTTCTTCACGCCCTGGGACGCGCCGGGCGGCCCGCGGGTGGTCATCGTCAACCAGGCCTTCGCGAAGAAGTTCTTCCCCGGCGTCCTTGATCCCATCGGCAAACGGGTGGAGGTCGGCCTCGACGAGCCCCCGCGATGGGCCGAGATCGTGGGGGTGGTGGCGGACGTGAAGATCGACAGCCTGGAAGCGGAGACCCCCGTGCAGGCCTACGAGCCGTACCACGAGTTCTCCTTCAACAACATCACGGTGGTGGCGCGATCCTCGCGCGATGCCGCGAGCCTCGCGACCGCCATGCGCAAGGAGGTCCTCGCCATCGACCCTCAGCAGCCCGTGCACACTCAGAAGACCATGGCCCAGATCGTGGACGACTCCCTCGGCCAGCGGTACTTCTCGCTCCTCCTCGTCGGCGTCTTCGCCGCGGTGGCCCTGCTCCTCGCGAGCATCGGCCTGTATGGCGTCGTGTCCTATGGCGTGGCCCAGCGCACCCGCGAGTTCGGGGTGCGCCTGTCCATCGGGGCCAGTCGCCGGGACATCGCCTCGATGGTGCTGAGCCAGGGTTCAAGGCTCATCGGCGCGGGGCTCGCGATCGGCCTGGTGGGCGCCTTGTTCTCGGCCCGCCTCCTGAAATCCCTGCTCTTCGGGATCGGCGCGCGCGACCCCTTCACGTTCGCGGGCGTGGTGTTCCTCCTCGGAACCGTTGCGGTGCTGGCCTGCCTGGTTCCCGCCCTGCGCGCGGCGGATGTCGATCCGATCGTGGCTTTGCGGGACGAGTAGCTC
>DAORUA010000148.1:0-2440 GCA_035432945.1 Vicinamibacteria bacterium
GTTTGTTCGACAAATTTTTCAGCAAGCAAAAGAGCCTGGTCGGTCTCGACATCGGTTCTTCGTGCGTCAAGCTCATCGAATTGAAACCGGTCGGCAAGACCGGGACCGAATTCAAGCTCACGAAGGCGGGGATGGAGATGCTGCCCCCCGAGGCCATCGTTGATGGCGCGATCATGGACTCCGGCGCGATCGTGGATGCGATCAACCGCCTCTTCGCCAACCTCAAGGTCAAGACGAGCGATGTCGCGACCAGCGTCTCCGGCAACGCGGTCATCGTCAAGAAGATCTCTCTCCCGCAGATGAGCGCCGAGGAACTCGGCGAGTCGATCCACTGGGAAGCCGAGCAGTACATCCCGTTCGACATACAGGATGTCTCCCTCGACTACGAGATCCTCGAAGGCTCCGGCGACGGCGGCAACATGGATGTTCTCCTCGTCGCGGTCAAGAAGGACAAGATCAGCGACTACACCTCGGTGATCACCCAGGCGGGGAAGACCCCCCGCATCGTCGACGTCGATGTCTTCGCCCTCCAGAACTGCCACGAGATCAACTACGGCGTCGATTCCGGCCGGGTGATCGCACTCCTCAACCTGGGCGCGGCCATCACCAACGTCAACATCGTCCGCGGATCGAATTCGCTCTTCAACCGGGATATCGCGGTGGGCGGCAACCTCGCGACCGACGCGCTCCAGAAGGACCTCGGCCTCCCGTACGAGACCGCCGAAGCCCTCAAGCGAGGCGAACAGGTCGAGGGGACCAGTCCCGACAGCGTGTATCCCGTGCTTCAGAGCACGGCCGAGAACATCGTCTCCGAGATCCAGAAGACCTTCGACTTCTTCCGGGCCACCACCCAGGAGGAGAAGATCGACCAGGTCTACCTGGCCGGCGGCTCGGCCCGCCTCCAGGGTCTGCGCGAACTGCTGATGGAGCGCCTCGACACGCAGGTGGAGATACTGAACCCCTTCAATGCAGTGACCTACTCCCCTAAGGACGTGGATGCGGACCTGGTCAATTCGATGGGTCCGGCCGCGGCAATTGCCGTCGGCCTCGCGGTGCGAAAGGTAGGCGACCGATGATTCGAATCAACCTCCTCGAATCCGAACGGGCGGCCTCCAGCAAGCCCAAGGCGGCTGCTGCTGGGTCGGCGACCGGTGGAGGCGGCTCTGGCGTCGGCCCCTATGTCCCGCTGCTCGCCGGCGTGGTAGTGGCCGGGCTCGGTTGCGGCTACTTCTTCATGAGCCTCACCGCCGAGATCAACGATACGAACGCCCGCATCGTCACCGCCAAGGCCGAAGTGGCCAAGCTTCAGCTCGAGAAGGCCAAGAAGGATGAACTCGAGCGAAAGCGCAAGAGCTTCCAGGACCAGGTGAACCTCATTGAGCGGCTCAAGGCCGAGCAGGGGGGCCCGGTCCGGATGCTCGACGAGATCCAGAAGGCCCTTCCCGACTTCGTCTGGCTGACCAAGATGGATCAGACGGGCGCCGTCCTCAAGATCACGGGCGAGGCCTCCAACAACAACGCGATCGCCGACTTCCTGAGCAACCTCCAGCGCGCGGGCGACGGTTGCGACTCGGGCAGCCCCGAAGGGAAACTCAGGTGCTGGTTCCCCGAGGCCAACCTCGACGGTTACCGCGAATCCCTGATCGGCACCACGCCGGTGGTGCAGTTCAACTTCACGACGACCTTCCGCAACCCCGAGGTTGCGGCGAAGGATGCCGCGGCCGCCGCTCAACCGAAACCCGCCACGCCGGCGGCGAAGAAGTAAGGGGGCCTCAGAGACCACTATGGCCGAGAACGCTTACACGAAACTCCCCAAGAACCAGCAGTACGTGGTCGGGGCGGTGATCGCGATCGTCGCCGCGGTCGGCTTCTACTACGGATGGTACGAAGGCAAGGCCACCGAGCGGGACGGGTTGAAGAAGAACCTCGCCGACCTGAATGCCCAGATCCAGGAACTGAACGTGGTCAAGGCGAACCTGCCCGCGCTCGAGAAGGAAGTGGAGCAGTTGAGCCTCCGCCTCGACCAGCTCCGCCGCATCCTGCCCCCGGCCAAGGAGACGCCCGACCTCATGAAGCGGCTCCAGGCGCTCGCCTCTCAGTCGAACCTGAAGCTCAAGAGCTTCACTCCCGGCGCCGCGGTGCAACGCGACTTCTACCAGGAATGGCCGATCGAGATCCAGGTCGAAGGCACGTACCCCAATCTGGCCACGTTCTTCGATCGCGTGGGACGTCTGCCCCGCATCGTGAACATCGGCAACCTGCGCACGGCCACCGCGCCGAGGCAGTCGTTCACCACCACCCTGACGGCTTCGTATCAGGCCATGACCTACGTCTACGCCGAGCCGCCGGCCAAGCCCGCGGCTGCTGCTAGACCTGGCGTGAAGAGGTAGGGAACAGCGATGAAGAAACCAAGCATCTGGACCCTGTGCATGCTCGCGGC
>DAORUA010000148.1:2540-8557 GCA_035432945.1 Vicinamibacteria bacterium
AACGCCCAGGGCCGCCGGGATCCGTTCGTCAGTCTCGCCAAGCCCGTGGCCACGGACGATCCTTCGAATCGCCCGCGCCGTCCCGGCATCGAAGGCTTTCTCCTCCAGGAGACGAGCCTCAAAGGCGTGGTCAAGAACATCGACGGCTGGATCGCCGTCCTCGAGGGACCCGACAAGAAGGGTTACTTCGTCCGCGTAGGTCAGCGCATGCATGATGGCGTCATCACATCCGTCGACGCCTCCGGTTTGACATTTCGACAGGAAATCACGGACCCGCTGTCTCCAGCCAAGAGCCGCGACGTCAGGAGACTTCTGAATTCCGCCCAAGAGGAGAGCAAGCAATGAGGGTTGCAACATTCGTAACTATCGGCCTCGCCGCCTCGGTGCTGGCGCTTCCCGCGCAAGCCCGTCAGGCTCCGGTCGCCGCCCGCACCGTTCTCGCGGACCTGCGGCAGGAGACAGGGGACGCGTCGACCCGGCTGGTGATTGCGGGCTCGTCCAAGCCCAGCTTCACCCACCACAGCCCCGACCCGCTCACCCTGGTGGTCGACATCGCGGACGCGGATTCGTCCAGACTGCCCGCCCGCCTCGAGGTGGCCACCCGGGAGATCGAATCGCTCCGGGTCTCCAGCTTGGCCCGCGGGGACGGTCGCACGACCGCCCGGGTCGAGGTCCGGTTGGCCGCCCTCGCGCCCTTCACGGTTGAGGAGGCTGGGAACGATGTCGTCATCACCGTCTCGCGCCCGTCGACCGTAAAGGCAGCTGCTCCCGAGGCCGCGGCCCCGGCCGCGGTGACGGCGCCCTCCCGGAACACGGCGCCGCCCAAGGCCGCCGCCGCCCCCAAGCCGGTCGCCAAGTCCGATGACGCGGCTCCCAGGGCGACCCGCATCTCCGGAGTGACCAAACTCGCCGGAGATCAGGTCGGCTACCACGTCGAGGGGAACGGAACCCTGCGCCCGGAGACATTCTTCCTGAAGAATCCCAACCGGCTCGTCGTCGATTTCCCGGACGTGGTCGCCATGAAGGGTTCCGGCCTGCCCGCCGCGGCCAGCCCGGTAAAGGGCCTGCGCCTCGCCCAGTTCAGTTCCGCCCCGCCCCGCGTGGCCCGGCTCGTGCTGGACGTCGAGGGCTCGACGCCCTACCACCTCGTGCCTGATGCGACCGGCGTCTCCATCGTCTTCGGCCAGGGCGCACCCGCAACGCCCGCGCTCCTCGGCGCCCCGGCCCGCCCGGCCGAGCCCGAGGTGACCACCCCCGTAGTCCAGCGCGAGCCCGTTCCGCTCGAGGCGCCCGGGGCCGCGCAAGGTCCTTCCACTCCGGCCATGACCACACCCGCCACCACCGGCGCGCCCGCCATGAAGCCGCTGGTGAACGCCGAGCCGATCGCACCGGCGCAGACCACCGGCATGGCCAGCGCGGATCCGGACAAGTCGACGTTCACCGGGCACCCGATCAGCCTCGACTTCAAGGACGGGGACCTCATTGACCTGTTCCGCCTCATGTCGGAGATCTCCGGGCTCAACATCATCGTGAACCCCGGGATCACCGGGAAGGTCAGCCTGTCCGTCAAGGAGGTTCCCTGGGATCAGGCTCTCGACCTCATCCTCAAGACCCAGGGCCTCGGCTACACCGTCGACGGCAACGTGGTCCGGATCGCCCGTCTCGCCGACCTGCAGAAGGAAGAGCAGGAGCGGCGCAATCTGAAGAAGGAGAAGGAACTCTCCGGTGAGCAGACCTCGTGGCAGGGCCGCCTCTCCTACCTCGACACCGACCAGGTGAAGGCGGTGGTGGAGAAGACCGTGCTATCCGACAAGGGCACCTTCATCTCCCTGGGCTCCGGCAACGTGTTCATCGTGACCGACCTTCCCGACCGCGTGGCCGCGGCCAGGCGCCTCGTCCAGGAACTCGATCGTCCCAGCGCGCAGGTGGAGATCGAAGCCCGGATCGTGGTGAGCAGCCGCCAGTTCGCCCGCGCCCTCGGCGTGCAGTGGGGCTTCCTCAACCAGCAGGTTCCGCAGTATGGGAACACCACCAACCTCGCCTTCCCGAACTCCGTGATCTTGAACGGTCAGGGCGTCCCGAGCACCGGTGGCCTTCCCGCCGATCAGGGCGGGCTCGCCCCGGCCGCGGGCATCGGGACGGCCAGCCGCGGCTACATGGTGAACCTGCCCGCGACTCAGCAGAACACCGGCATCGGCATCTCCATGGGCAACATCCTGGGCAGCTTCAACCTGGACGCGGCGCTCACCGCCGCCGAGAACTCGGGCAAGGCGCGCATTATCTCGACGCCTCGCATCACCACCCAGAACAAGGTGGCGGCCGAGATCAAGCAGGGCGTGCAGTTGCCTTACCAGACCGTCTCTAACGGCACGGTCACCGTGGCCTTCAAGGACGCCGGGCTCTCGCTCAAGGTGACACCCACCATCACCGACGCGGGCACCGTCCTCATGCAGGTGGTGGTCGACAACTCGTCGCCCGACTTCGGCAACGTGGTCGGCACCGGCGCGGCCGCAGTCCCGCCGATCAACACCCAGTCCGCGCAGACGTCGGTCCTGGTCAAGGATGGTTCCACCACCGTCATCGGCGGCATCTATCAGGGCCAGGAATCGCTGGCGAAGCAGAACACGCCGTTCTTGTCGCAGATCCCCGTCCTCGGGCTCCTGTTCAAGAACAACACCACGAGAAACTCGACGACCGAACTCCTGATCTTCATCACGCCCAGGATTGTCCGCTAGGAAGAGGAAAGAGAAACCATGAATCGCTCATTCATTCGATCCACAATCGTCAGGGCCGGGCTGCTCCTCGGAGCGGCAGGCTTCTCCGCTTGCTCCGCGGGCTACAGCACCGAGAACAACTCGAGCGTCCTGCTCATCATCGCCAGCATCAATGGCGGCGCGGCGCTCAAGTCCGATGTGGTCACCGAAACGGGGATCTTCAACGACCTCGCTGACGTTGCCATCGCGGTGCGCTTCAAGAACCCCAATATCAGCACGGTGCCTCAGATCCCGAGTGCGGTGATCCTCGAGCGCTACGAGATCAAGTACCGCCGGTCCGACGGGCGCGGGGTGGAGGGACAGGACGTGCCGTTTTCGATCAGCGGAAACCTGACCCAGGGCTTCGACGTCAAGAACGCAGGGACCGACACCTTCAGCCTGGAGGTGGTCCGGGTCCAGGCGAAGCTCGAACCGCCCCTCCGCAACCTCCAGAGCGGAAGCGGTGGCGGCATGGTGGTCACGATGTTCGCCGACATCACTCTTCACGGCCGGACTATCTCTGGGCAGTCGGTCACCTCGAACGGCTCGCTCCAGATTGACTTCGCCAACTGGGCGGACAATTGATCAGCCCTTCCCCGCTCGACAGGAATCAGAAGGCAAGGAGAATTTCCATGCGGAGCAGCACAATGACTAGAAAAATCGCGGCACTGTCCCTGGCCTGCGGCCTCACGCTGCAGGGCTGCGGCCTCGACGAGGTGAAGGTGCCCGAGAGCCTGACCGGCCCCTCGGAACTTGGACTCTCGCTACAGATGCTCGCGCTGCCGGACGCCGTGCTGGCCGACGGGATTCAGACCGCGGTCGTCCAGGCGGTCCTCCAGGATCAGAACGGCAAGCGGGTGGCAGGCCGCGGCATCATCTTCACCATCATGGATGAATCCGGGCGGACCGCGGAGATCGGCCAGCTCACCAGCGCGTCCGGTGCCCGGGTGTTCGGATCGACGACGATCCCAACGAATGCCAACGGCATCGCGCAGGTGGTGTACACCACGCCCGAGCGACGGGATTTCACCGCCAACGCCCGCATCCGGATCGGCGCCCGGCCGGTGGGGACCGATGCGCAGGGTGCGCCCAATTGGACGGTTACCCTCGACCTGCTCTCGGCCGAACCTCGGCGGTTCCCGCAGGTTCCGGGGAACGCGAGCCCGACCTGCAACTTCAACGTCGCGCCGAACAATCCGGTCAACACTGAAGGCACGGTTCTGCGCTTCTACTCGACCGCGAACGACACGGACGGCTACATCACCCGCTACGAGTGGTACTTCGGCGACGGGACATCCTCCACCGGCGCCGAGGGTCACGTCGATGTCCAGAAGGGCTACCCACTCGCGGGCACCTACACGGTGACGCACATCGTAACGGACAACGTCGGCGCCCAGTCGGCCTGCACCATGTCCGTGGTGATCGTCCCCTAGTCGATCCCGATCCCCCCAAAGAGGGCCCGGCTGTTGTAGGCTTCCTACGGCACCGGGCCTTCGCCTTTTCAGGGCCTCCCGGCCCCAACCTCCCCTCTCGCCATGGATGACAACGCACGAACCGGAGAGCTTCGCAGGAAGCTCGAAAAGGACCCTGGCTCCAGGCTCTTCGCTCAGCTCGCCGAGGAGCTCCGGAAGGAGGGGAAGCACGACGAGGCCATCTCGGTGGCGCGGAAGGGGCTCGAGAAGAACCCGAACTACCCCTCGGCCCGGCTGACCCTGGCTCGCGCCCTCCTCGATTCCGGTCGCCCGGCCGAGGCGCGGCCCGAACTCGAGTCCATCGTCAAGGGGTCGCCCGACAACATCATGGCGAGTCGCCTGCTCGGCGATGCGCTTGCGGAGCTTGGCGAACTCGCCCCGGCGCTCCAGCAGTTCGAGAAGACCCTGCGCATCTCGCCCGGGGACAAGGCCGTGATCGAGAGGATGGCCGAACTGAAGGCGAGGATGGGCTCGGCTCCCTCTCCCGTGCCTCCCGCCTCGGTCGAAGTCGCCGCTCCCGCGGTTGAGACGCCCAGCGCCGCGCCCGCGGCGGAAGCGCCGCTTCCCTCCGTGTTCGCGGCGGAGCCTCTCCCGTCCGTGTTTCCGGAGGTGCCGCTCCCTTCGGTCTTTCCAGAGGTCCCGGTTCCTTCGGTTCTTCCCGAGGTTGCGGTTCCTTCGGTGTTTCCCGAGGTTGCGGTTCCGCCCTCGGTCTCGGTTGCCGAGTCTCCGGCCCCGGCGCCGCCCGCGGTCGGCGTCGCCCTCGACCGCGACCTCGCGTCGGGAACGTTCAGCCCGGGCTCCCTCAACGCGGCCGACATCCAGCGACACTTCGAGGAGACCGCGGCCGAACCTCCGACTTCGTCCGCGGCGCCGGAGTTGCCCTCGGTGGAGACGCCCGCGGAAGACACGGACGACGGCGCCAAGACGCTTCCCCTCACCAGCCTGACCCTTGCCGACCTTTATCTCCAGCAGGGGTTGAAGGCGGAGGCGAGCGCCGTCCTCTCGCAGGTTCTCAAGGAGGAGCCGGACAACGCGCAGGCGAGGTCCAGGTTCGACGCGGTCTCGAGCGAACTCGCGAGCACCCCCGCGGTCACGCTGCCGGCGGCGCCGCCCGTGGAGGCGAAGGCTCCGGCGCGGGCGCCGCGCACTCGAGCCGAGATTGCCGAACGCGCGATCATTTCCCTGAAGGCCTTCGCGAGTGCTTGTGAGCGCGAGGCGGTCCAGCAGAAGGCCACCGAGCGGGGAGCCATCTAGGTGATTCGGGTGGCGCGCCGCATTTCCGTCCAACGAGGAGCCAGAAGGCCATGAGTGTTTTCGACGTCGCGCTCGAGCAGGTCGTCACCCGGGTTCCCGAGATTCGCTTCGTGACCCTTACCGACACCGACGGGATCGAGGTGGCGAGGAAATCGGTGCGCACGGACAGCGACGCCCAGAGCCTGGCCACCGAGTACACCACGGTCCTGCGGACGGTGGTGGGCATGGCGAAGGACCACGGCCTCGGCGCCTTGCGGGAGCTGCAGATCGGGACCGAGCGCACGACCGCCCTGCTGGTCGCGGTCACCGCCGAGTACTACCTGGTCGCGCTTCTGGAGCCCGACTCCATCACCGGTCGCGCCCGGTTCCACCTTCGCATGGCCGGACTCGATCTCGAGCGGGAGTTCGCGTAAGGTCTAGACCGTTTCGCCGGCGAAGAAGAGGGTGCCCCGTCGCGCCGCCCTGCTCACCGGCCTTGAGGAGCGTTGATTCCATTGGAACTTGAAACACTGAAGTCCGTCCTGTCCATGATCGAGGG
>DAORUA010000149.1:0-8533 GCA_035432945.1 Vicinamibacteria bacterium
CCGCTCGGAGAGGAAGATCCGTTCGAGGCGGCGGGCCAGGTCGGGATTCCCGAGCGACGCGAAGGAGGGCGCGATCTCCATCAGCCGCTCCCACTCTTCGCCCCGCTCGACTTCCCGGTTCAGGCGCCGCAGGGCCCACACCTTGAGCAGGCGGGTGCGGGCATCCCCCGGGGCGGCTTCGATCGAGCGGTCCAGGGTGGCGAGCGCCTGCTCGGCTCTTCCCTCGAAGAGAAGGGCGAGAGCCCGGTTGAAGGAGATGTCGTTCTGCCTCTGGTCGCCGAGCGACCCCGCGCGCGCGAAGAAGGAGGAGGCTTCCGGGTCGCGCAGGCGGAACCGGGCGACCCCGAGATTATTGAGGGCGGCCGCGGTCTCCCGGGCCTGGACCAGCGAGCTGAAGGTCTCCGCGGCATCGGCGTAGCGCCCCGCCTCGAGTTGCGCCGCTCCTCCCTGGAACCGCAGGGATCGCGCCAGGGCGCCGGGTGTTCCCGGGGCGGGCGGCGCGGCGGCGAGACGGATGGCGGGGTCGAAGTCTCGCGCCGCAATGAGGGCCTCGACCGCGGAGAGCCGCAGGTCGATGGAGTCGGGGTCGACCGCGAGGGCGGCGGTGAGGCCCCGGGCCCGCTCCGAGGCGGTCGCGGCCGCGAGGGCCGGGCCCGCTCTTTCCAGGGCGAGAGCCGCGGGCGCCCGGAGAGCGGGGGCCTCGCCGCGCGGACCCGTCGAGGCGAGCCGGCGCGCGATCTCATCGATCGCCGCCGCTATCTCCGCGCGGGGGCGGACCACCCGGGCGACCTCGCCCGCGGCCGGGAGGTCCACTTCGAAGGCCTGGGCCTCGAGCGTGGTCTGGTCGCGGTCGTCGAGGCAGCGGACGACCACGAGCCTCGACCCGCCGAGGGCGCGAGCCACGGCCAGCGCTCCGGCCCGGGTGAGGACCGCCTCGGGGAGAGACAGACGCTGGCGCGCGGCCCGGGTTTCGCCAGCGGAGACCGCGATGTCGCCCTGCAGGGCCAGGGCGCGGGGCAGGCGCTCGGCCACGTAGGCGCAGGTCCACGACGGGGGGGCGGCGGCGGCGCTCGTGGCCGAGATCACGGTGAGCCCCGCGGCCAGGGCGAGGGACATCACCGTTCGGTCCTCAGCACGTGGGACTCGTAGCGGACGGTCGGAACGAAGCCCATGGACTCGTAAAGCGCGAGGGCCGCGCGGTTGGACGCGGTCACCGACAGGGTAGCGCACCAGGCATTCCCGCGTTCGAAGGCGTTTTCGAGCGACTCGGTGAGGCAGTGCCGGGCGAGGCCTTGACGCCGGTGGTCGGGAGAAGTCGCGACCTCGCTGACGTGCGCGACCCCTTGAAGCGGCCAGGTGAGGAGGCAGGCGGCCAAGAGCTTCCCGTCGGCCTCGATCCGGCGGGAGCCCATGGAGTCGAACGGGCCGCAGACCTCGTCGAGGATGATCTGCCGGAGAATCCTCTCGCACGACTCAAGGGTGTCGAAGCTCGACGAGGCATCGAGTCCGTGGCTCTCGATATGCGCCTCGTGGACCAGACGGGCCACCGCGCGCAGATCGGTGCGGTGCGTCGGCTTCGACCGCCGCCCGGGGGCGAACTCACGCCGGCCCGCGAGCCACGCGGGGCGGTCGACGGTCATGTAGAGGCGGGCCGCCGACTCGAAGCCGTGCGAGCGGAAGGGCTCCTTGAGTCCGGGATCCGAGGAGAACAGGGTCTGGCAGTCGATCACGCGCGGCTGCAGGGTCTTTAGACGGCCGAGGATCCGCTGCACGAGGAGAGCCTCGAGGCCGCGGCCCCGCGCGCGCTCGGACGCGAACACCGACCCGATGATCCCGTGGCCGGAGTCGAGGGCCCAGGTCGCGTAGCCGCAGGCTCCCATCTCGTCCTGCGCCACCAGGCCGCTGAGCGTCCCGTCCCCGAGGGCGGCCTCCAGCCTCCCCCGGGTGGGCGCGAAACTCCAGCGCAGATCCCGGGCCCACATGGCGCCCTCCTCGTCGAACAGGCGAAGGAGATCCGCCTTCGGCACGGATCCGATGGGGTGATAGGCCGGGGTCGCCATGCCCGCGGATCTTATGAGGAAAGCGGGGCCCGGGCGCCCTTTGGGCGGGGTCGCGGGCCTATACTTTCAGGTCCCGTGGACTCAACCGCTCAGGAGCGACGACGTGCCCTGGAGAAGGGACTCGTCTGCGAGGACCCGCGTGAACTGTCGCCGGAGTTCGCGCGCAGCGTGGAAGGGCTGACCCGGGACATCAAGGACCCGGTCGAGCGGTTGAGGTTCCTGAGGAACTCCACGAAGACCATCCGGCAGCTCGAGGACCAGATTCCGAAGGTGCCGGCCCTGGCCCGGCCTCTCGTCTACAAGTATCTCGGCTGGCGCGGGCTCACCATGTTGAAGGGCGAAAGGGCGGCGGGAATCCGCCGCGGCGCCCGCGGGAAGATCGCGGCGCTGCAGATCGGGATCGTGATCGCGGGCGCCGGGCTCCTGCTCGGCGCGTCCTACGGCACCATACGGCTCGCCGCCAGTCTCGGCCGCAAGACCCCCACGGTCGAGGCGCGCGTGCATTCGGAGATTCCGGCCGCCGCCGTCCCGCAGCCCACCCCCATGCCCGAGCCCGAGATCCTCACCCAGCGGCCGAACTCCATCTGGCTGGTGGAGAAGGGGAAGGACTACGAGCTCTACAGCAACGGTCTGCGCATCGACACCACCCAGCGGCTGAAGGGCACGCGCCGGAGCTACGCTCCCATCGACGAGGCCTCGGGCGGCGTTCTTCCCCTCGCGAGCGAACCGGTGGGCATCGTGTTCCACACCACGGAGAGCGACATCCTGTCCCTGGAGGCCGAGAACAACGCGTCCCTGCTCCGCAACTCGAAGAACCTCGTCGCCTACATCAAGCGCCACGAGTTCTATCACTACCTCATCGACCGCTTCGGCCGCGTCTATCAGATCCTCAACGACGATTCGCGCGCCAATCACGCGGGCTTCGCGGTTTGGGCGAACGCGGGCAGGGTCTACATGAACCTGAACCACGCCTTCTTCGGGGTTTCCTTCGAATCGCGCTTCGCCCCCGAGGGCCCGCTGCCCCTCACCGAGGCCCAGCTCCAGGCCGGCCGTCTGCTCACCGAGCACCTGGTCAGGCGCTACGACCTCGACCCGAAGCTCTGCGTGGGTCACGGGATCGTGAGCGTCAATCCGAAGACCCGGAGGATCGGCCACCACGTCGACTGGGCCAAGAATTTTCCGTTCAAGACCTTCGGTCTTCCCGACGCGTACCAGGTCGAGCCCGCGAGTGTGAGGCTCTTTGGCTTCGGCTATGATGACGACCTCGCGAAGGCGATCGGCGAGCCGTGGCCGGGCGTCTTCAAAGCGGAGGCCGAGCTTCAGAGAGATGCCTTGAAGTCGGGGCAGTCGACCGACGAGCTGAAGCAGGCCCTGACCCGACGTTACGATCTCTGGTTCGAAGAACAAAGCCAAGCCGCCAAGAGCACTACGAGCTCTCTAATCACAGCACCTGCGCCCGCAGGACCTGGAGTCAATTGAAACAAATGGACGACCGAAAAGATCACTTGTGGAAGGTGCAGGAAGGCTCGGAGCAGGCCGCCGCCGAGGACCCCTCGCGCGGCACGCCCCTCGGCGTCGACGTGGGCACCAGCAAGATCGTCGCGGCCCGCCGGCGCACCAAGGGCACCGAGACCTCGATGCAGTTGAACGCGTTCATCCCCGTGCCCTTCTCCCGCTTCACCGAGACCATCCTCGGACAGAACGAGATCCCGTATTTCCGGGACGGCGATGAGCTGATCATCTTCGGCGGCGCCACCGAGCGCTTCGCCAACATGTTCAACGTGGAGACCCGGCGGCCCATGGCCGACGGCCTTCTGAACCCCAAGGAGCGCATGGGCACGGTCGTGCTCGAGTCGATCATGCGCGGGCTCATCCCCAAGGCGAAGGTCCAGGGCGAGGTGCTCTCGTTCTCGGTGCCCGCGGCCTCGGAAGGCCGGGAGGCGGAGCTCGTGTACCACGAGGCCAGCCTGCGCCGGTTCTTCGAGACCCTGGGCTACCGCGCGGTCGCCATCAACGAAGGCCTCGCCGTCATCTTCTCCGAACTGGAGGACCAGAACTTCACCGGCATCGGGATCTCCTGCGGCGGCGGGATGTGCAACGTGGCCCTCGCCTACCTCTCGATTCCCTCGCTCCTCTTCGGAATCTCGAAGGGCGGCGACTACATCGACAACTCGGTGGGCTCGGTGGTCGATGAGCCGGCCACCCGGATCAAGATGATCAAGGAGGAGAAGCTCGACCTGACCAAGGCGCCCGCGGACAAGCTCGAGAAGGCCCTCCACATCTACTACGAAGACCTGGTGGAATCGCTGGTCGACTCCATCCGCAAGGCGGTGGCCAAGGCCGACAAGCTTCCCCGCGCCCATCGCCCGCTGCCCATCGTCATCGCGGGCGGCACCGCGAAGCCGAAGGGTTTCAAGGAGCTGTTCGAACGCTCGATGAAGGCGAAGCCCTTCCCGATCGACATCTCGGACATCCGGGTCGCCGCCGATCCCGTCACCGCCACCGCGCGGGGCGCCCTCATCGCGGCCCTGTACGAGAAGTAAGGTCCGTTGACCCCTTCAACCAAGGCCCGCTTCGGCGGGCCTTTTCTTTGCGCGGCTCTCGCTTTCGGGCTGCTCTACGCGGCGCCCGCGAGCGCCCAATCGAAGGAGGCGTCCATGAAGTCGAAGAAGGACCCGGGGGCGGCCTCGCCCGCGGCCGAGGCCCTCGACCGCTTCGCGACGTTCTTCAGGGAGCGCTCCGCGGCGCACGGGATCGTGGGCGCGAGCCTCCGGGTGGTGGGATTCGACGGGCCGCTTCGCCACGTGTCCTTCGGGCTCGAGAACCGCGCGACCGCGGCCCCGGTCGACGAGGCCACGATCTACCACTGGGCCTCGATCACCAAGACCCTGACCGGCATCGCGATCCTGCAGCTGCGCGACCGGGGGAAGCTCTCGCTCGACGACCCCATTCTCCAGTACCTGCCCGAGCTTTCGGCTGTCCACAATCCTTTCGGCCCCATGAACGCCATCACGATCCGGCAGATCCTCTCCCACACCGCGGGCTTCCGCGCGGGCACCTGGCCCTTCGGCGGCGACAAGGACTGGCATCCCTTCGAGCCCACCGACTGGTCGCAGCTCGTGGCCATGCTGCCCTACACCGAGGTCGAGTTCGCCCCGGGCTCGAAGTACAGCTACTCGAACCCCGGCATCATCTACCTCGGCCGGGTGGTCGAGAAGATCTCGGGCGAGCCGTGGGAGACCTACACCGACAAGAACATCCTGCGTCCTCTCGGCATGACCCTCTCGTTCTTCGACCGCGCGCCCTACCACCTCGTGGAAGACCGCTCGCACAGCTACAGCGTTTCGAAGGGGAAGATGGAAGAAGGCCGGTTCGATTTCGACACCGGCATCACGGTGTCGAACGGCGGCCTGAACGCGCCGCTCGGCGACATGGAGAAGTACGTCCGCTTCCTCCTCGGCCACGCCGAGACCGGGATTGGAGCCCGCGTGCTCGCGCGGGCCTCGATCGAGGAGATGTGGAAGCCGGTGGCTCTGGTCGAAGCCGCGGGGGAGGACCGGGTGGACATGGGCCTGTGCTTCTTCATCGAGAGGCGCGGGAAGCGCCGCCTCATTGGTCACAGCGGAAGTCAGAACGGTTTCATCTCCCACCTCTACCTCGACCCCGCGGCCCGGGCCGGCTACGTGGTCTCGTTCAACACCGACGCGACCGACGACGTGCCGGTTCCGAACACGCGGAAGCTCGACGCGGAGGTGCGGGAATTCTTCGTCGCCAGCGTAGCCCCGGCCCTGGAAGCCCCCGCGTCCGCGCCGGCCCCGAAAGCGAAGCGCTGATGTCGGCATCCCGGCCGCGTCTCGGCCTCACCGTCGGCGATCCCGCGGGGATCGGGCCGGAGATCGTGCTCAAGGCCCTCGCCCACGCGGACGCGCCGTCCGCGGATTGGGTGGTCTACGGTTCGAAGGAGGTTCTGAAGGCCACCGCGGCGCGGATGGGCCTTGCCGCCGTCGAAGCCTCGGGCGCCACCATCGAGGATGTCGGCGGCCTCGAGGTGGAGCTCGGGATCGTGGACGCGGAGGCCGGGCGTCAGGCCGCGGTCGCGGTGATCCGGGCGGCCGAGGCCTCGCTGCGGGGGGAGCTGTCCGGCCTGGTCACGGCACCCCTCAACAAGGAGGCGATGCACATCGCCGGCTTCAACTATCCGGGTCACACCGAGCTGCTGGCTCACATCGCCCACACCCCCAACGTCGCCATGATGTTCGTGGGCGGGAAGATCCGGGTGGCGCTGCTGACCATCCACGAGGCGCTCAAGGACGTGCCCGCCCTGGTCACGGCGCCGGAGATCATCCGGGTCGCGACCCTCGTGCACAAGGCCCTGCCGAAGTTCGGCGCCTCCGGGCGGCGGAAGATCGCCATCGCCGGGCTCAATCCGCACGCGGGCGAGCACGGTCATATCGGCCGGGAAGAGCAGGATGTCTTCCCCGCGGCCCTGGCGGCGCTCCGCGCGGCCGGCGTCGACATCGAGGGTCCCTTTCCGGGCGACACCCTGTTCGTCAGGGCGTCCCGCGGAGATTTTGATGGCGTCATCGCCTGTTATCACGATCAGGGCCTCATCCCCGTGAAGCTGCTGGCCTTCGGTGAGGCGGTCAACGTGACCATCGGATTGCCCTTCATCAGGACTTCGGTCGACCACGGCACCGGCTTCGACATCGCGGGGAAGGGCAAGGCCGACGAAGGCAGCCTGCTCGCCGCCATGCGCCTCGCGGTTCAACTGGCCCGGCCCTGAGGCCCTCCCTTCCGGCATGGGCCTTTTGGCTCATGGGCCTGGAGCGAAGTGGTAGCGCATACTCGGGGCGTATCGAGGTGAAAAGCATGTCCGAAGTTCACAGCACGTACCCGGTCGCGGTTCGCTGGGAAGGCGAGAAGCGCGGCCTCGGCTCAAGTCCCGACGGCCTCCCCGATCTGCAGGTGTCCTCGCCCCCGCCCTTCGGAGGGCCCGCGGGCGTCTGGTCGCCGGAACATCTCTTCGTCCTCTCCGCCGCCACCTGCTGGATGACCACCTTCCTCGCGGTGGCCCAGGCCTCGAGCCTCGAGGTCGCGGCCGTCGACTGTTCGGGCGAGGGCACCCTCGACAAGGGGGAGGATCGGCGATTCCGGATCTCGCGCATCGCCCTCAAGCCGCGCGTGACCATCGTCCGTGAGGAAGACCGCGAACGCGCGGGCCGGCTGATCGAGAAGGCGGAGGCGGTCTGCCTCATCCGCAATTCGATCCGCAGCGAAGTGACCCTTGTTCCGGAAGTGCTGGTCGGAGCCCCCGCTCTGGCCGGCGCGGCGAGGTGACCTCGATGGAAAACCTCCTGTTCGGCCTGGGCTTCGCCGCCCTCTGGATCGCGGCACAGGTGTGGATCCTGCCGCGCCTGGGCGTCGCCACCTGAGCCGTGCCGCACCCGCGCGTGCCGCGGGCGAAAACCCCCGAACCGGCCGAACCGAATCAGCCGCCGGACGTCTCCAGCCGGTAGCCCGCGCCCCGCACGGTCAGCAGGAGCTTCGGATTCGAGGGATCGGCTTCGAGGTACTTGCGCAGGCGCACCACGAAGTTATCCACCGCGCGGGTCTCGGTGTCGGGATGAAGGTTCCAGACCTTCTCCAGGATCTCGGCCTTGCTGACCACGGTCCCGCGCCTCTCGTGCAGGAGCCGCAGGAGTCCCGCTTCGAGAAGGGTCAGGCGGATCAGGGTCTCCCCCCGGCGGATCTCGAAGTTGGCGAAGTCGACCCGGTTGGGGCCGATCGAGACCACGGTTTCGCCTCCCGGTGATGACGGTGCCTTGGTCCAGTCGCGCCTCCGAAGCAGGCTCTTGACCCGGGCCAGCAGCACGGTCAGGTCGAAGGGTTTCGGCAGGTAGTCGTCGGCCCCCGACTCCAGTCCCTCGACCACGTCCTCGGGGAGGCCCTTGGCGGTCAGCATGAGGATGGGAGTCCGGTTCCCCGACTCCCGCGCCGACCGGGCCACCGAGAAACCGTCCAGGTTGGGCAGCATGACGTCGAGAAGGATGAGGTCGTGGCCGTCGCGCGAGCGGGCCCCGGGAAGGGCGAGAAGGTCGCTCGCTTCGCGGCCGTCCGCGATGCAGTCGACCTCATAACCCTCGAGCTTCAGGTTGAAGGCGATGCCGCGCGCGAGGCTCGCCTCGTCCTCGACCACGAGGATGCGCGGGGCCGCTCCCGGTTCAGGCATGGGCGATCTCCTCCTGAGCCTCGGCCGCCTCCAGTTTCACCACCCGGGGAAGGTGAATGGTGAAGGTGGCGCCACGGCCCTCGCCCTCGCTCTCCGCCCGCACCGTGCCGCCGTGCGCCTTGACCACGGACTTCACGATGAAGAGGCCGAGGCCGGTGCCCGTGCTCGATCGCCGCACCTCGGATCCGATGCGGTAGAAGCGGGTGAAGATGTTTGGAAGATCCTCGGCCGCTATGCCTTCGCC
>DAORUA010000150.1:0-3914 GCA_035432945.1 Vicinamibacteria bacterium
CCCTCGCGCAGATCGACGGGACCATCATGGTCTCGGGCACGAGCGAGCCGGTGGAGGTCGTCCGCGACCGGTACGGGGTTCCCCACATCTACGCGAAGAACACCGCGGATCTCTTCTTCGCGCAGGGCTTCGTGGTGGCGCAGGACCGGATGTGGCAGCTCGAGATGTGGCGTCGCAACGGGGAAGGACGTCTCGCCGAGGTCCTGGGCAAGGACTACGTCCGGCGCGACACCTTCGCGCGGTTGCTCCAGTTCCACGGCAACTGGGACGCCGAGTACCGGAAGTACCACCCGCAGGGAAAGCTGATCTTCGACTCGTTCGCGAAGGGCGTGAACGCCGCGATCCAGAAGGCCATCGACGAGAGGAAGGTGCCGGTGGAGTTCTCTCGCATGGGCTTCGCCCCGCAGCCGGTGTGGACCGCGAAGACCATCCTCACCCGCATGGCGGGATGGGCCATGACCCGGAACGCGTCGAGCGAGGTGACCCGCGCTCTTGACATCAAGCGCTTCGGCCTGGAGAAGACCCGGGAGCTGAAGCCCACCGATCCCGAGCGGGCCTTCACCGTTCCCGAGGGTCTCGACCTCGATGACATCGAGTCCGCGATCCTCGACATCACGCGCGACGCCAACAACTACAACTTTCCGGTTTCCGGCGCGGGCGCTGGGGCCGCTTCGGCGGACGCGGGCCTCGCGCCCATCGCCGACGAACGGCCGAGTGCCAGTAACAACTGGGTGATCGGCGGCGCGAAGTCCTCGACCGGCAAGCCTCTGCTCGCGAACGACCCGCATCGCAGTCTCGTGAATCCCGCCCTCCGCTACGTCGTCCACCTGAACGCGCCCGGGTGGAACGCCATCGGGGCCACCGAGCCCGGCGTCCCCGGCATCGCGGTGGGTCACAACGATCGCGTGGCCTGGGGCTTCACCATCCTGGGCGTGGATCAACAGGACCTCTACGTGGAGGAGACGGATCCCGACAATCCCAACCGCTACCTGTGGAAGGGCGAGTGGCGCGACATGATTCAGACCCGCGAGCTGATCTTCGTCAAGGGTCAGGCGAATCCGGTGGAGGTGACGCTCAAGCGCACGCACCACGGCCCCGTGCTCCACGAGAACACCGCGAGGCGCCGGGCCTACGCGCTCCGATGGGCGGGTGCTGAGACCGGCGGGGCGGGCTACGTCGGCGCGCTCGGAGTCATGCAGTCGCGGAACTGGCAGGAGTTCAAGGCGAACGTCGCGCGCGCCTGGTTCATTCCCTCCCACAGCCTCGTCTACGCGGACGTGGACGGGAACATCGGCTATCTCGGCGTCGCCCTTTCGCCGGTGCGCCGCAACTGGGATGGCCTGCTGCCCGTGCCGGGGAAGGACGGGAAGTACGAGTGGGAGGGCTACGTCCCGTTCGAGAAACTGCCCATGAGCTTCAACCCGGCGTCCGGCTTCTACAACACGTCCAACAACGACGTGGTTCCGAAGATCGTGCCCGGCTACGACCTGCCCCTCGGCTTCGAGTACTCGCAGCCCTTCCGCTACAACCGCGTGCTGGAAGTCCTCAAGTCGAAGAAGGTGTTCACCCTCGCGGACATGCAGGCGCTGCAGCAGGACACCGTGTCCCTTCCCGCGCGCGTCCTGGCGCCCCTGGTGCTCGATCTCACCTTGCCCCGGGAGAGCCTGATCCGCGCGCAGAGGCTCTTCCTCGGCTGGGACCATTCCCTGAGGAAGGATTCGGCGGCGGCGGCTTTGTACGAGGCGTTCCAGTCCATGCTGCCGACCCTCGCCTACGCGCCCTTCCTCACCGAGGAGCAGCGCTTCACCTATCGGGGCTACGACCTCGAGCGCGTGCTCCAGTGGATGGCCGAGCCGCCGAAGGCGTACGGAGACTCGCCGAAGGAACGCCGGGCCACGCGCGACCGCATCCTCACCCAGGCCCTCGAGCAGGCCCTCGCTCACCTGGTCAAGACCCAGGGCGAGGACCCGAAGGCATGGGCCTGGGGCAACGTTCACACCGCGGACTTCGTCCATCCCCTGTCCCGGCCAAAGGGCCCGGCCGGCGAGGCCGACGTCTTCGCGGTGACCCCCGCGGCGCGCGGAGGCGACGGCAACACGGTCATGGCGACCTCCTACTCTTCCGAAGCGAACACCAGGCAGATCGCGGGGGCGTCGTTCAGTTTCGTGGCCGACCCTGGCGACTGGGATCGATCGACCTTCCTGAGCGCGCCCGGCAACTCCGCGCAGCCCCTCTCGCCCTTCTATTCGAACCTCGTGGAGAGCTGGGCGAGCGGAAAGGGCAACCCGCTCGCCTTCTCCCGGAGCAAGGTGGACGAGGTGAAGGCGAACGCCCTCACCCTGGCGCCGATCCTGGACCGCACCGAGCCTTCGGCCGACGAGCCCTTCGAGCCCGTGCAGAAGAGCCTCTTCGCGGCTGCCGGCGGGCAACCCATAGCCGTCGCCGACTTCGATAACGACGGGGATCTCGATGCCTACGTCGGCTTCCGCGGCGCTCCCTCGCGCCTCTATTCGAACGACGGCGGCCGGTTCACGGACGTGGCCCCGGCCTTTGGTCTCGAAGAGGGCGATGAGGTCCGGGCCGCGGCCTGGGGCGATTACGACAGCGACGGCAACCTGGACCTGTACGTCGGCTTCGCCCGGGGCGCCCGCGTCCGTAACAAGCTCTATCGCAACGTCCCGAGTCCCGATGCCGACCAGGGTCGCCGTTTTGTCGACGTCGCCGCCACCCTGGGCGTGGACGACTTCGGCACCACGCGCCAGCCCGTCTTCATCGACTACGACGGCGATGGGGACGTCGACCTGTACGTCGCGTTCCGCGATCGGCCCAACGCGCTCTATCGCAACAACTCGGGGAAACTCACCGACGTGGCGCCGTCGCTCGGTCTCGCCGATCCGCGCAAGACCGTGGGCTCGCTCTGGTTCGACATGGACGGCGATGGCGATCTCGACCTGTTCGTGGCCAACCAGGATGGCGACACCAACGGTTTCTTCCGCAACGACGGCCTGAAGTTCACCGATGTCGCGCGCGAACTCGGCATGGACGGTTTCGGCCGGCCGCCCGTCTACGGCGGCGTGGGCGCGACTCTGCTCGACCACGACAACGATGGCGACCTCGATCTCTACCTCGGCAACTACGGCCCGAACACTCTCTTCCGCAACGACGGCGGTGGGAAGTTCACCGAGATCGCGGCTTCGCTCGGGGTGGCCGGCGACTATCACGCGACCACCGTGGTCTCGGGCGATTACGACAACGACGGCCGCGAGGACATCTACGTGGCCTCCTACCTCACCGGCGTGATGCAGGCGCGCGACTACCTGTATCACAACGACGGCGCCGCGGGCTTCTCCGACCGGCTCCCGGCCTACGTGTCGAAGCACGACGCGACCCACGGCGTCCAGTTCTTCGACTTCGACCAGGACGGCGACCTCGATCTGATGCTCGCCGACAACCTCCAGTACGGCTCGAACGCGCTGTTTCGCAATCGCACGGGCGGGAAGTCGCTCGTGGTCTCGGTGGTGGATGGGGCCGGCCACCTGACCCGCGCCGGTTCCGAAGTGCGGCTGTACAAGGCGGGGACGAGGGAGCTCCTCGGCACGCGCATCGTCGACACGGGCGGCGGCTACTGCTCGCAGAACGCCATGCCCGTGCACTTCGGCCTCGGCGCATACGAAGGCCGCGTGGATGTCGAGCTGACCACGTTCCGCGCGGGGAAACGCGAGGTCACGCTCACCGAGGGTATCGACCCCGCCGCCTCCCGGACAGCGCGAGCCTGGTAGTGGGTTACCGCTCTGACGCTAGCCGAGGCGCTGGAGGATGGTCTCGAACGCGCGCAGGCCCGCGGCGGGGTCGCAGACGATCGCGGGGTGCGGACGGCCGCGGATGGTGTCGGGGCTGGCGAGGGCGTAACCCAT
>DAORUA010000150.1:4014-8474 GCA_035432945.1 Vicinamibacteria bacterium
GGCCAGGTTCTGCCGATGCTTCCGATCGAGCAGCCGCACGCGCGCGAGCAGCCGATCGTAGGCGGTGATGTCGGGCTCGAAGTGCGAGGTGGCGATGATGATCAGTCCCTCCGCGTCGCGCGCGAACATTTGCCCGCTGCCCTGCGGCCCCTGAAGGTGGCCGAGCAGACGCGTGATCGCGTCGAGGTTCGCGTTCGGGTCTCCCTCGTCCCAGGCGCGCAGGGCCAGCAGGCCGAGGAGATGAACGAAGTAGTAGTCGAGCAGAATGGCGATGGCGACGCGCGCCCTTCCGCGGTCCGCGGGCCTGACCATCCGCTCCGCGAAGTTCGCGACCTCCACCGGGATGATGTCGTCGTTGAACCGGTCGGCCTTGCCGTCCCAGTCGTGCAGGGCGTGGAATCCGTCGCGGCGCGTGGCCTGGTCGAACGCCTTGACCCACCGGCCGGAGAAGAGCGGGGCGCCGCCCGACTCGAAGCCGTGCGCGCGCATGCCGTCACGCAGATGCCGCACCGCCCGGTCGAACGTCTTCGCCTTCGAGACCTCGTCGACGATCCGGCTCCGGGCCTCACCGGAAAGCGCCTCCTCGAGGGTCGTGAAGATGGCCGCCAGGGACAGAGCATGGCCGGAAACGGAGGCGAGGCCTTGAAGGGTCAACAGGCAGCGGATCTTATAGAAGGCTAAAATCCGTTTGTCATGAGTTCTGGCCCAGCGCCCGTGGATACCGCCGCCGAGGAGCGCCGCCGTAAGCGGGCCGCCTGGCCGATTCGGCAATTCCGGCTCGGCGGGGAGCCCAGCGAGGATCTCTCGGCGACGACCACCGCGGAAGGGCGCCTGGCCATGATGTGGCCTCTCGCGGTTGACGCCTTCTGCGTGAGAGGCGTGTCAAGCGCGGCCTCGCCGCGTGCCGCTTGGCCCGTGAAGGTGCGCCGGCTCGGCGACCCCGAGGCCGATTGAACGAAGACTTCCTCGACCTTCTGGGGAGCCTCCTTAAGGAGGATGCGCGATTCCTGGTGGTCGGCGCGCATGCCATGGCCGCGCACGGCGTGCCAAGGGCAACCGGCGACATCGATATCTGGGTGGCGGCGGACCTTGGCAACGCGGATCGGGTCTACAGAGCCCTCGCGCGATTCGGAGCCCCCCTTGGGGCGCTCGGCATCTCCGTGGCGGACTTTGCCGCTCCTGACAAGGTGATACAGATCGGGCTGCCGCCGCGGCGGATCGACGTGCTGACGGGCATCTCCGGCGTCACGTTCGACCCGGCATGGGAGAGGCGCGAGGTCTTTCCATTCTCCGGCCTTTCGATTCCGGTGCTTGGTCGCGCCGACTTGCTTGTGAACAAGCGAGCGGCCGGGCGTCCCAAGGACCTGGCCGACATTGTCGCCCTCGACCCGAAAGCGAAGTAGACGTCGAGCGGCGGTCTCCATCGCCCGCTGCCGCCGATGCGCGCGAGAACGGTAGGCTTCCGGGCACCGTGACTCTCCCCCTTACTGATCCGGTCTCGCTTCTCAAAGCCCTCATCGACATCCCCTCGACCACCTGGGAGGAAGGGCCGGTCTGCGAGGCTCTGGCCTCGACCCTCGAGGGCGCGGGCTTCGCGGTGGAGAGGCAGGCGGTGTCGCCCGGCCGCTTCAACGTGATCGCGCGCGTGGGCGATCCGCTGGTGACTCTCTCCACCCACATGGACTGCGTGCCGCCCCATCTGCCCGCGAAGGACCTCGGCGATCGCATCCAGGGCCGGGGTGCGTGCGACGCGAAGGGCCTGATCGCCGCGCAGGTCTTCGCGGCCCTGAAGCTCCGCTCGGAAGGGCTGAACCACTTCGGCCTTCTCTTCATGGTCGGCGAGGAAGAGGGCGGCGACGGCGCGAAGATCGCGAACCGCACGCCGGAACGGAACCGCTTCATCATCAACGCCGAGCCCACCGACTTCAAGCAGGCGGTGGCGGGGAAGGGCGTCCTTCGCGTCACCTTGAACTCGACGGGCCGGGCCGCGCACGCCGCGTATCCGGAGCTGGGCGAGTCGGCGGTGCTCAAACTCCTCGATGTCCTGGGCGAACTGCGCGCCTTCTCGTGGCCCGAAGATCCCGTGCTGGGTCCCACCACCATGAACATCGGCACCCTCAAGGCCGGGATCAAGCCCAACGTCATTCCGCCCCAGGCCGCCGCCGAGGTCATGTTCCGGACGGTGACGCCCTGGGCGGGGGTTCATGCCACCTTGCTGAAGATCGCGGGCGACCGCGCGACCGTCGAAGTGAACTCGACGAGCGAGCCCATCCACATGAAGGTCGTGCCGGGCTTCGGCCGGGGTGAGATCGTGGTCCGCTTCGGCACGGACATCCCCTACCTCGACGCGTGGGGGCAGGCCATGCTCTTCGGCCCGGGCTCGATCCACGACGCCCATACCGCGCACGAGTTCATTCTGAAGCAGGACCTGCTCGAAGCGGTGGACGTCTACGCCGCCCTGGTCCGCTCGTTGCTCGCGTCGGCCTGACCCGCGCGCTCCACGCTTGTTGAATCGACACGCGGCGCTCTTCCTCGTTCTCGGCCTGCCCGGGCTCGTCCACGCTCAGGCTCCCGACACCGTCGCCCTGGCCGTGTTGGTTCGGGCCGAGGGCGAGCCCGTAGCGAGCGCGGTTGTGCGCGTGGGGGCGGAACAGGTGAAGACCGATGCGTCGGGACAGGTCACGCTGGCGCTCGCGCCCGGCGGCTACGACATCACGGTGGAAGCCCCGGGCTTCGTCCCCGCGGTGGCGAGCGCGGTCCTCGTCGCGGGCACGGCCTCGAACGTCACCGTGGAGATGACCGCGCTCGAGGAGGAGGTCTTCGTCTCCGCCACGCGCAGCGAGACGCGGCTCGAGGACCAGCCCCTGCGGGTCGAGGTGATCGACCGGGAGGAGATCGAGGAGAAGGCGCTCATGACTCCGGGCAGCGTGGCCATGCTTCTCGGCGAGACCACCGGCCTGAGGGTTCAGGTGACGGCTCCGTCGATGGGAGCCTCCAACGTGAGGATCCAGGGTCTGCGCGGTCACTACTCCCAGCTCCTGGCCGACGGCCTGCCCCTCTACGGAGCGCAGGGCGACTCGTTCAGTCTTCTCCAGGTGCCGCCGCTGGATCTCGGCCAGGTCGAAGTGATCAAGGGCGTCGCCTCCGCGCTCTATGGAACCTCGGCTATCGGCGGCGTCGTGAACCTGGTCTCGCGGCGGCCGCGCGACCGCGAGAACGAGATCCTCCTGAACGCCACCACCCTGGGAGGCGTCGACGCCACGGGATGGGTGGCGCGGCCGGGAACGTGGTCGTGGTCGGCCATCGGCGGCTATCACGGACAGGAGAGGAAGGATGTCGACGGCGACGGCTGGGCCGACCTGGCGGGATACGACCGCGGCATGCTCCGGCCTCGCGTGACCTTCGACAACGACCGCGGAACCTCCATCCTCATGACCGCCGGCCTAACTGCCGAGGACCGGGAAGGGGGGACGACGGCGGGCCGGAACGCGCCCGACGGGCAGCCCTTCCTGGAGGCGCTCGACACGCGACACGCCGATGCCGGCTCGGTCGCGAAATGGTTCGTCGGCAAGACGCTGGTGGCTCTCCGCGGATCGTTCGTGCAGAACACGCAGGATCGCGCGTTCGGCGCCGCCCGCGAGAAAGGGACGCGCCGGACCTGGTTCGGCGAAGCGTCCATGACCGGCAGCCGGGGGAGCCACACCTGGGTGGCGGGCGCGGCGTTTCAGCAGGACCTCTATGACTCGAAGGACCTAGCGGACTTCGACTACTCGTTCTCCTCGCCCGCCGCGTTCGCCCAGGACGAGATCCGTTTCGGCCCGCGTTTCACCATTGGGGGGAGTGTCCGCGTCGATGCGCACTCCGAATACGGAACCCAGGTCAGCCCGCGCGCCTCGCTCCTGGTCCGCCCGAACCACGACTGGGTTCTGCGCGCCTCCGCGGGCGGGGGAGCGTACGCGCCCACCCCGTTCAACGAGGAGACCGACGAGACCGGCCTGTCGAGGGTGCGGCCGCTCGACGGCCTTCGGGCCGAGGGCGCGCTTGGCGGCGTCCTGGACGCCACCTTCCATCGAGGCCCCGTCGAAGTGTCGGGCACGGTGTTCGCCTCGCGGGTCGAGCATCCGGTCCAGTTGAAGGACGTCGGTCCCGCGACGGTGGCGTTCGAGAACGCTCCCGAGCCCACGCGCACCCACGGGACCGAACTCATCGTGCGCTACCGACACGAGGGATTCCTGGCCATGCTCACCCACGCGTGGACGGCGTCCACCGAGATCGACGTCGATTCCGGCGTGCGTCGCGATGTCCCCCTCACCCCGAAGCACTATGGATCGCTCAACCTGATCTGGGAGAAGGAGGGTGTCGGGGGCGTGGGCCTCGAAGCCTATGCCTTCGGCCGGCAGCCCCTCGAGGGCGACCCGTCTCTCGTCTCGAGCCCGCCCTACGTCCTCATCGGAGCGCTG
>DAORUA010000151.1:0-8466 GCA_035432945.1 Vicinamibacteria bacterium
AGACGGTGAGCAGTCCGAAGATCACGGTGGTGCCGCGCACCGCCGCGTCGGAGAGGCCCACGACGGCGACGAGGGGCAGGGTGAGGTAGTACAGGGTCGGGCCGTGATAGTTGCTCGGGTCGTACTTGAAGGCGCCTTCACGCAGCAGCCGGGTCTCGAAGAAGCCGTTGACGCCTTCGTCGTGGTGGAACGGGCGCAGGCTCAGGTCCTGGCAGCGCAGGAACATGGCGACGGCCAGGACGGCGAGGGCCGCGACGTCGGCTCTGGTGAGGCGCTTCATCGAATTTTGACCAGACGATAGGGGGAATCGACGATCGATGGAAGGGCCTGGAGCGCTGTCGCCGCATCGAAGGGGAGCGCGCGTTCCGCGGGGGTTATCGCGATGGCGTCGATCCGGATGAGCCCCGGCGGGCCTGCGGGTTGAGGCGCGCCGCGGAACATCGCCTCCGCGACCGGCTTGCGGGCCGCGTAGTCGAGACCCTGCGACCAGAGGTGGCCTTCGTAGCCGAGGAATTCGCGGCGTCCGGACAGGAGCACCGGGTGGTTGTGGGTGGACGCGGTGAGGATGGTGGTGGAGGGAGAGGTCGCCGCCCGCACCTTCTCCGCGAAGGCGAAGTCGGCGTTCTCGAAGATCCCGAACACTCCGCCCGCGGCCGCGACCTTCGACACGTCGAGCACTCCAGAGAGCGTAGCCGCGACGAAGGCGGCGATGGCCGCGACCCTTCCCGCCCGGCCGTGGCGCCACGCGCGAGCGAGGGCCAGAGCGGCGAAGGGGGCGAGTCCGGCGTGGGCGGGGGCGAGGAACTTCATGTTGTCCCAGATCCACGGGGAGAGGCGGAAGAGATTGGCGAGGACGAAGAGAGCGACGAAAGGCGCCGCGAACCAGGCGCGCACGGACGCGCCGCGGGCGAGCGCGATTCCCGCGAGGGCCAGGGGGAGGAAGAGGCCGGCGTTCATGAGCCAGTACTTGAGCGGATTGGCCGCGCCCCCGTCGAACCCCGGCTGCCACGCGAAGAAGCTCGTGGTGGAGAGCGAGTTGCGCGTGGCCATGAAGAGGATGGCGGGCAGGGCGAGGGGGAGGACGCCCCGGATGAAGGCGAGGAGGGCCCGGGCCTCGGACCGAGCGGCCAACATGAGCGCGCAGAAGCAGAGGACCGCGAAGGAGTGGGAGTGAACGAGAGGGAGGAGCGAGCCCAGGATCCCCGCCCGAAGCCATAGTTGCGCGCGCGAGGGGCCTGGGCTCGAAGGGCTGCCCCCCCGGGAACTCTCCACGAGCAGGGCGAGCGCGAAGAAGAGCAGGGGCCACCCGAAGAGGATCGACCGCTGCGGAATGAAGAGGGTGGTGACGAAATTCGCGTAGCGCACGCCGGTGTCGTTGATGGTGAGATCGGGGCCGGTCGTCCACCAGCGCGTGATACTCGCGGGGTCGGTGAGGCTCATGAAGCCGAGGCCGCCGGAGAAGAAGGTGAGGGTGCTCCCGACGCGGCCGATTGCCCGCGAGCCGGTCACCGCTTCGCCCAGCCGGGTGAGGGCCACCGCCACGCTCAGCCCGAGGATCAGGGTGGGCCAGAAGAAGGCGTCCCTCCAGCTGCCTCCGATGGCCAGGATCATGCCGGAGAGGAGATCGCCGAAGAAGGGGTAGGTGAGGGGGACGCCCGCGAGTTCCGGATGGTCCGGCGGGAAGTTGTCGCCATACGCGAAGCCCGCGGCGATTCCCATGTGAAAGGGAAGATCGCCGAAGTTGTGGCGGTCGCCGGTGGCGACACCGGTGGCAGTCTGGAAGAGAGTGCGGTCGGCGAGGCGGCCGACCAGAATCGTGGTTAGGAGGGCGAGGATGATGACGCCCGCGCGCGGACGCGGGTGCGGCCCCGAAAACAGCGCCGCCGGGCGGACACCCTGTCCGAGGGCGAGCACCGAGGTCATCACCGCCGCGCCGATCACGGTGAGCGGCGAGAGCCCGAAGGCCCAGCCCAGGATGAAGCCCGTGGCCGCGAAGACCGCGAGCCCCACCGCGGCGCCGAGGGCGAGGGTGTCGACGAGGCGCGTCGCGCCTTCATCCAGGCGGCGCGCCAGCAGCGCTCCGGAAGCGCAGACCCAGAGGAGGAGGAGAAACGACACTAGACCATCGCGGTCTTGCGGACGGAATCGCGATTCGCCCGGAAGAACCTCACGATGATGTCGATGTAGGTCTCCACCGCGGGACAGGCAAGCCCCAGGGTCAGCAGGTCCGCCTTCGCCTGCGAGGCGTCGTACCGGCAGCGCTGGCCGAAGTAGGCGATCGACTCGGGGATGAGGCCCAGGGTCTGGCGCACGAAGGGAAGGGAGACCGCGGCGCGGACGATGGGGAGGGGGAGGCGAACGAAGACATACGAGCGGCCGAGGGCCTTCGCCATGATGCGGACGAGAGTCCCGAGGTCCTTGCCGTCGGGATCGGTCAGGTTGTAGGTCTTGCCCAGGCTGAGGGGGGAGGCGGAGAGCCGCGCGAGGCCTTCGATCACGT
This sequence comes from Vicinamibacteria bacterium, assembly GCA_035432945.1. Taxonomy (GTDB): domain Bacteria; phylum Acidobacteriota; class Vicinamibacteria; order Fen-336; family JAGNNV01; genus JAGNNV01. The sequence continues at coordinate 2,501 of DAORUA010000151.1, forward strand.
AGTCGACGGGCACCACGTTCAGGACCGCGCCCTTCAGGCTGTCGAGGAAGACGAAGGGGATCTTCTCCATCGCCCCCATCACGGTGTACGGACCGTCGAACTTGGCGGTTTCGCCGGTGCGCGAGTCGCCCCAGACCACCCCGGGCCGGTACACGGTGTAGGGAAGGCCGCTTTGCACCACGTCCTTCTCCGACTCGAACTTGGTCGACTCGTAGTGGTTCTTGAAGCCCTGGCCGCGGTCGAGATCGGTCTCCTTGAAGACGCCTTCGAAGGTGCCCGACACGTAGGCGGTGGAGACGTGATGGAACCGCTGGAATCCGGGCGCGGCCTTCGCGAAGGCGATCATGTTCCGGGTGCCGATCACGTTCACCCGGTGCGCGAACTCGGCGGTGACTGCGAGGTCGTAGACCGCGGCGAGGTGGTAGACGGAATCGAGGCGGGCGAGGATGGCGTCGCGCCGGCCGGCCTCGATGCCCAGATTCTCGAGGGTGATGTCGCCCTCGACCAGGGTCGCGCGGTTCGCGGGAATCCCAAGCCGCGCGAGTTCGCTCTCCGCCTTGTCCCTGAACCGGGCCTGGACCAGGCACTTGAACTCCGTGTTCGGGTGGAGTTCGAGGAGCCGCGGTAGGAGCCTTTCGCCCAGGAAACCGGGGAATCCGGTGACGAGGGCGATGGGCGCGGCTTGAGTCACGGTGCGAGTTTAACTACCAACCCGCGAGGGGGTAATCTCCCGGTGCCCGGGGAGGGCAATCGATATGCTGAACGACTTCAAGACGTTCCTCCAGCGGGGGAACGTGATCGAACTCGCGGTCGCGGTGGTGATTGGCGGGGCCTTCGGGAAGATCGTGACTTCGCTGGTCGAGGACATGGTGATGCCCATCGTCGGGGTGATCCTCGGCGGCGTCTCCTTCAAGGACCTCGCGCTGAAGGTCGGCGAGTCCACGATCAAGTACGGCAATTTCATCCAGAGCGCGTTCGATTTCTTCGTGATCGCGCTGGTGGTCTTCGTGCTCGTCCGCGCCTACGAGAGGCTTCGCGGCGCGCCGGTCAAGACAAGCTGAGGTATCTCAAAGTGAACCATTCGCACCGAATGCCGGCGGCGGCGCTGTGTCTTCTGTGGGCCGTCCCTTCGATGGCCCAGGAGGCCGCCCCCGCAGCCGCTCCCGCGCCCACTCCTCCTCCCGCGTGGACGGGCGCCGCCCAGGTGTCGTTCCTCAAGACCACCGGCAACACCGAAACTTCGGTGCTGGGCATCGCCGGTGACGCGAAGTACAAAGGGGAATCTCCCTGGTCGGTCGCCATGAAGGCCGGGCTGGCGCGAGGCGAAGTGGACGGGGTCGAGAATCTGCGGAAGTTCACGGCCTCGGTCCGGGGCGGGCGCGCGTTCAACGAGCGCACGGAGTTCTTCATCGAGGCCGGATACGCTGAGGACATCTACGCCGGCATCGACTCCCGGTACGGCGGGGAGGCGGGCATCTCGCACAAGCTCACCCTCACCGGGAAGCACCTGCTCTCCGTGGAGGCAGGCCTCGGCGCCATTCACGAGGTCCGGCTTCCCGGGAAGATCGCGAGCGACTTCGCGACCGCTCGGGGCGGCCTGAACTACAAGTTCGTCATCTCGAAGACCGCGGACTTCCAGAACCAGACCGGCTACACCGCGAACCTGAGCGAGAGCGCGGACTGGCGGCTCACCAACGCGACCTCTCTCACCGCCGCGTTGAACTCCCGGTTCTCGATGAAGCTCTCGTACAACGTCGGCCACCTCAACACGCCTCCTCCGGGCAAGAAGAAGACGGACACCACGGCCGCCGCCGCGCTCGTCGCGAAGTTCTAGGCCCCCGCGGTTTGCTACGCTCGGGCCGTTGACCAGACCGAGCGCTAAAGAGTGGGGTGCGGCCACCGCCCTCTTCATTCTGCTGACCGCGGCCATGACCTGGCCGTTCGCCGCGCGCCTTCGCATCATCGACGCGGGCGACTCCGCGTATTTCACCTGGGCGGTGGGATGGCAGGTCCATGCGCTCAACACCGACCCGGCCTCGCTGCCGCACGGCAACTTCTACGCGCCGAGCCGGTTCACGTTCTTCATGGACGAGCCCGTGCTCGGAACCGGCCTGCTCGTGCTGCCGCTCTCCTGGCTCACCGACGACGCCATCTTCCTGTTCAATGTCGCGCGGCTGCTGACCTGGATCCTGACCGGTCTCTTCACCTGGCGGCTGGCCCGCGACCTCGGTCTCGACAACTCCGTGGCCCTCGCCACCGGGGCCTTCTTCGCTTTCTCGCCCATCCGCGTCGACCAGGTGGCGCATCTGTCGACCCTGGGGACGCAGTGGATTCCGCTCGTCTACCTGTTCGCGCGGCGGTTCTGTCTCGAGCCCACGGTGGTGGACGCGGTGCGGACCGGGCTCTTCTTCGCTCTCTCGTTCCTGGCCTGCGGGTATCACGGCCTCTTCTTCGCCATCCTCCTGCCCGTATCGCTCCTCCCCTTCCTCGCCACCCCGCAGTTCAGGCAGATCCTCGGCAAGGGCGTGCTCACCGTGGCCACCGCGACCCTGTTCCTCTATCCGCTCTACGCCCTGAGCCGCGAGGCGCTCGGCCCGCTCCAGTTCGCGCGATCCTCCGCGGATACCCTCAAGTACGCGGCTTCACTCGAGACGTTCCTCGCCGCCAACCGCTGGAACCGGGTGTGGGGCGGGCTCACCGAGAATCTCCGGGGCGACCCGAGCAACCTCTTCCCCGGTCTCGTGGTGGTGCTGCTGGCGACGGCCGCGCTCCTCCGTCTCCGCCACGGGATTCCCGCGGAGGCGCGGCGCTTCGTGGTCGCGCTGGCCGTGCTGGGCCTCGCCGCGGCTCTCCTCGCCCTGGGTCCGGAGATCCGCTGGCGCGGCGCGACCCTGGCGCCCGGTCCCTTCGCTCTCCTTCGCGATCACGTTTCCGTGTTCTCGAACATCCGGGCCACCGGGCGGGCCGGGATCTTCGTGGCCTTCGCTCTCGCTCTGCTCGCGGGAACGGCGCTCCAGTCCCTGAAGAGGTCCGCGCTCATGTCGGGCCTCGCTCTCTCGCTCTTCCTGGTCGAAGCCCGCATCGCGCCCATTCCCGCCCCGTCCTGGACCAGCGTGATCGACTCCAGCCAGAAGGAGCCGCGCGTCTACCTCTGGCTGAAGGAGCAGCCCGCGGGAACCATCGTGGCCGAGCTGCCCGCGCGTCCCGCCGGCGACTTCGCCCGGCCCGCGTTCCACGACAGCATCTACATGGTCCGGTCCACCACGCACTGGCAGCCGCTGGTGAATGGCTTCGCGGGCGCGGAGACGCCCCTGGTCCAGCGGTACCGCGCCGCCGCCGCTTCCTTCCCCGAGACCGATGCCCTCGACGTGATGAAGGAAGCGGGCGCGCGTTACGTGGTCGTCCACCTGCGCGGGTACGGGCCGAATCAGAGAGAGCGACTGGAGGCTTCGGTCGAGGCGATGAAGGATCGCCTGCGCGAGGTCGCGCGCTTCTCGAACGGGGACCGTTCCGATGTCGATGTCGACGTGGTCTACGAGCTTCTGGGCGGCTGAGCCGCGGCGAACGTCGATCCGCCTCGCGACACTAAGATCGCACCCCACGCATGACGCCGCCCGAAGACCTTCGCCGCCGCATCCCCCAGATCGCGAAGCTGCTCGACCGGCCGGTGGTGAAGGCGGCGATCAAGGCGCGCGGACGCGCGGTGGTGGAGCGCGCGATCCAGGCGCAGATCGGAGAACTGCGCCGGCTGGCCGGGGAGGGCGACACGGCCGGGTTCGAACGCGCGCTCGAAATCCTGGACGCGCGCATCGCCGCGGCCAGCGACCGCGCCGCCGCCCACTCCCTGAAGCGGGTCATCAACGCTACCGGTGTCGTGGTCCACACGAACCTCGGCCGGGCCCCGCTCTCCCCGGAGATCGCGGCCCATGTCGCGGCCATCGCGGCGTCGTACTCGAATCTGGAGTACGACCTCGAGAAGGGCGACCGCGGCCATCGCGAGACCCACGCGGAGGGCCGGCTGCGGGCCATGCTGAAGGCCGAAGCCTCGGTGATCGTGAACAACAACGCGGCCGCCGTCCTCCTCGCGGTCAACACCTTCGCGGAGGGCCGCGAGGTGCTGGTGAGCCGCGGCGAACTGGTGGAGATCGGTGGGTCGTTCCGGATTCCGGAGATCCTGAGGAAAGGCGGCGCTCGTCTGGTCGAGGTGGGCACCACGAACCGCACCCGGATCGCCGACTTCGCGAACGCGATCACGCCCCAGACCGGTCTGATCCTGCGCGTGCATCCGTCGAACTTCCGGATCGTCGGCTTCACCGAGAGCGCCGATCTCAAGGATCTCGCGGCCCTCGGGCGGCAGAGGCAGATGACGGTGGTGGAGGACCTCGGCAGCGGGCTCCTCGATCCCATGAAGGAGCCGCTGAACCACGAAGCCACCATCGCGGAGAGCCTCGCGGCCGGCGTGGACGTGGTCACGGCGAGCGGCGACAAGCTCCTGGGCGGACCGCAGGCCGGGCTCCTGGTGGGCCGGAAGAAGGCGGTCGACGCTTTGCGCCGCAATCCGCTCTACCGCGCGCTCCGCGTGGACAAGATGACCATCGCGGCCCTCGACTCGGTACTTTCTCTTCACGAAGCGGGACGGGGCGAGGAACTGCCGGTTCCCCGCATGCTCGCCATGCCGCTCAGCGCGATTCAGGCGCGGGTCGAGGCGCTGCGCGATCGTCTTCGCGCCCAGGGCTGCCCCGGGATCGACATCCGGCCGGTGGACTCCGCGGTGGGCGGCGGCGCCGCGCCCGACATCGCACTTCCCTCCTGCGCTCTCGCGGTTCTGCCCCTGGGAGAGTCGGCGGAATCCCTGGCCAGGCGCTTTCGCGAGGCGACACCTCCGATCATCGTTCGCATCGAGGGCGACGTGGCGCTCCTCGATCTGCGCACGGTCCTCCCCGGCGAGGACGAGGAAATCGAACGGGCGGTCCTGGGCACACGGAAAGGCGCCGTCGCATCATCATGAGTTCAAGACGTCGTGAGTTGGGGCTGATCGCCGTTCTCGCCCTGCTGGCCTCCGCGGTGACCCAAAGCCAGGCTGGCGCGCTTGCGGATGCGGCGGCCCAGAACCCTGGCGCCGCTCCGACCCCGACCCCGTCGTCGCTCCTGAGCAAGGCGTACGGACGCAGCGTGGTCGACGTCCAGACCGCGCGGGCGAACCCGGGCGGAGTCTTCGCGATCCTGGTTCGAGGCGGTCGATGGGCTTCCGCGAACACTCTCCTCGACGGCCGCCGCAGTTCGATAGCGCTCGAGGAGGGGAAACTCTTCGGAATCGTTCCCGTGGCGCTCGATGCCGAGCCCACCGAGCACAAGCTGAGCCTGTTCTTCCCGGGCGGCCGCCGCCGCGGGGGAGCGGTGAGCCTCATGGTGCCGGTGACCGGAGCTTCAAGGCCGACGCGACCCCGCACGCTGCCTCCCGAGGCCCTCGCCTCCGCGGCCACCCAGACCGCGCTGGGCCACGCCCGCTTCCTCCTCGCCGCCATCCGGACCCGCGACCTCAAGGCGTACCACTCGGGACCGCTGCGTGCTCCCGTCGACGGGCCCATCGTGTTTCCCTTCGGCGGCGCCGAGGACTACGGCATGGAGATGGGGCCGGTGAAGGACGGCCTGATGGGCGAGCATCACCGCGGCGTCGACTACGACGTGCCCGCGGGAATCCCGGTCAGAGCACCCGGCGCGGGAATCGTCCTGCTCGCGCGGAGCCTCGTCTTCTCCGGCGAGACCCTGGTGATCGGGCACGGCCGCGGCCTGGTGAGCGTCCTCTCGCATCTCACTCACGTCGGCGTGCGCGAGGGAGACGTGGTGACCGAGGGCGCCTCGGTCGGGACCTCGGGGAAAACAGGCCTCGGCGCCCTCACCCCGCACCTGTGCTTCTCGGTGTACCTCCACTCACTCAACGTGGACCCGGAAGCCCTCATGGACGC
>DAORUA010000152.1:0-8465 GCA_035432945.1 Vicinamibacteria bacterium
AGATCGTCTATTTCCCGGCCAACGACGAGAAGATCCCGCTGCTGATCGGCCTGCTGTCGCGCATGGACGCGACCCGCACCATCGTGTTCGTCAACTCGCGCCGCGTGGCCGAACGCGTGGCCGCGGCCTTGAACGAACTCGCGGGGGAAGGCGAGCCGATCTGCCGCGCCCATCACGGGTCGCTCGCCCGGGAAGAGCGCGAACTCGTCGAGCGAGCACTCAAGGAGGGGAGCCTGCGCGCGGTGGTCGCGACCTCGTCCCTCGAACTCGGCATCGACATGGGCGCCGTCGATCTCGTGGTCCAGGTGGAGACGCCGCCCTCGGTGGCGAGCGCCACCCAGCGCGTGGGCCGCGCCTCGCATCACCTCGGTGGCGTGCCCAAGGCCCTGGTCTTCCCGACCTTCCGGGGCGATCTGCTCGCCGCCGCGGCCACCATCGACGCGCTCCAGCGCGGCGACATCGAGCCCGTGACCCTGCCGAAGAATCCCCTCGACGTCCTCGCCCAGCAGGTTCTCTCCATCCTGGTCACCGAAGAGATGAACATCGACGATCTCTTCACCCTGGTGCGAAGCGCCGCCTCGTTCGCGACACTCCCGCGTTCGCTGTTCGAAGGCGTCCTCGACATGCTCGCCGGCCGCTATCCCTCGCACGATTTCAAAGACCTGCGTCCTCGCATCGTGTGGAACCGCGAGACCGGGGATCTGCGCGCCCGCGCCGGAGTGAAGATGATCCTCTACGCGAACGCCGGCACCATTCCCGATCGCGGCCTCTTCGGCGTCTACCTCGCGGGGAGCGCCGCCGCCGAGGATCCGCGCCGGGGCCCGTCGCGCCGGGTGGGCGAGCTGGACGAGGAGATGGTGTTCGAAAGCCGCACCGGCGACATCGTCATGCTCGGAGCCTCGTCCTGGCGGATCGACGAGATCCAGCGCGACCGCGTGATGGTGACGCCCGCGCCCGGCCTTCGCGGGCGGATGCCCTTCTGGAAAGCGGACCGTCCGCCCCGGCCGGTGGAGAACGCCAAGCGCATCGGCGCCTTGTCGCGGAAGGTCCTGAGCCTGGGGCGGAAGAAGGCGGGCGACCTGCTGACCGGGGCGTATGCGCTCGAGGAGAAAGCGGCGGACAATCTGGCCGCGTACGTCTTCGATCAGAAGGCGGCCTCGGCCGTGCCCACCGACCACACCCTCGTGCTCGAACGCACGCGGGATGAGATCGGCGATCTACGGCTGTGCCTGCTCTCATGCTTTGGAGGCCGCGTCCATCAACCCCTCGCCCTCGCCATCGTGCGCAAGATGAAGCGGGAAGGCCTTCACGAGGTCGAGGTGGTGGTGAGCGACGAGGGCATCATCCTGCGGCTCCCCGATCGGGAGCAGGTCCCGACCCTCCTCGACCTGCTGCCCTCGTCGAAGGAGCTCGAGAAGCTCGTCCGCGAGGAACTGTCGGACTCGACTCTCTTCGCCGCCCGTTTCCGCGAAGCCGCGGGCCGGAGCCTGCTGCTCCCGCGACGAAGGCCCGGTTCTCGGTCACCCCTGTGGGCGCAGAGGCAGAAGGCTCACGCCCTTCTCTCCGTGGCCTCGCGATTCCCTTCGTTCCCCCTGGTCCTCGAGGCTTATCGAGAGTGCCTCACCGAGGACTTCGACGTGGCGGCCACGGTCGAGCTGCTGCGACAGGTTGAAAAGCGCCAGGTCAGGGCGACCACCCTCGACGTAGAACATCCTTCGCCCTTCGCGACCGCGCTGCTTTTCGGCTACGTCGCCACGGTCATGTACGACGACGACGCCCCGCTGGCCGAGCGCCGCGCCCACGCTTTGTCGATCGACGAAACCCAGCTTCAGGCCCTGGTGGGCGAGACCGCTTTCCAGGATCTCCTCGATGCGGATGCGATCGCCGAGGTCCAGGAAGAGCTTCAGGCGATGGCGCCGGGCCGGCGGATTCGATCCGCCGATGGCCTCCACGACACCCTGCTCCAGCTCGGGGATCTTTCCCTCGAGGAAGTCGCTTCGCGTGCTTTCGGAGAGGATCTGGCGGGTTTCGCGGAGACGCTCGTGCGTGAGAATCGGGTGGTCGAAATCGACGTGGCCGGAGGGCATCGCCTGGTCGCGGTCGAAGACACAGCGCTCTATCGGGATGCCCTGGGGACAGCGCTCCCGAAGAGCGTGCCGAAGGCGTTCCTTGGTCCCACCGAAGGAGGCCTGGCCCACCTGGCGCAGCGCTTCGCGAAAACTCGCGGTCCGTTCACCACGAGCGACCTCGCCTCCCGTCTCGGCCTGAGTCGCGAGAGCGCCACCGCGGCGCTCGAGGCGCTCGAGGCAAGCGGCCATCTGATGCGCGGCCCCTTCACTCGCTCGCCTCGCGATGTGGAGTGGTGCGACGTCCTTGCGTTGCGGCGGATCCGCCGGCTGTCTCTCGCGAAGGCCCGGGGCGGCGTGCATCCGGTCTCGGGTCGGGACTACGCCCGCTTCCTCGCGGCCTGGCAAGGCCTCGACGGAGACGAGGCCGCAGGGACTTCGACGGAATCCTCCGAGGCTCTCCTCGCCGCGATCGATCAACTCCAGGCCTGTCCCGTGCCCGCCTCGGCGCTCGAGGCCGACATGCTCGCGAGCCGCGTGCCCCACTACCGGCCGCAGGATCTCGACCTCATGCTGGCGCGGGGCGAGGTGGTGCTCGAGGGTCGCGGCTCCCTGGGCGCGCGGGACGGCAAGGTGGCGCTCTACCTCTCGCCGAACTTCGCCCAGCTCGGCCATCCAAAGGAGAAGCCGCTCAAGGGCGATGTTCCCGACCGCGTGCGCGAGGCGCTGGCGAAGCGCGGAGCGGTCTTTCTTCCCGAGATCGAGGCGGCCTGTCCCGGGCTGCGTCGCGGCGACCTCGTCGATGTCCTCTGGGATCTGTTCTGGAACGGCGAGGTCACGAACGACTCGATCGCCGCCCTGCGCGCCCGCTCGTTCGACCCGGGCCGGGCCGCGGGCAAACGCTTCGTGGCCCGGAGGCCAGGCTTCGCGCCGCTGGCTGCGCGGATGGGGCGATACCGATCGCGTCCGGACATTCCGGCGGACGGGGTCGGACGATTCTCCCTGCTGCCAGGGACGCCTCCGCCCTCGACGGAGAGCCGTCTGGCCGCCATCGAACAATGGCTGGCCCGGCACGGCGTCCTCACCCGCGAAGCCATCGCCGCCGAGGCCAGGGAAGGGGGCTTCGGCGCGGTGTATCCGCTGCTCCGGGCGCTGGAAGAGCGCGGCCAGGTCCGGCGCGGCTACTTCATCGAGGGGCTCGGGGCCCTGCAGTTCGCCGATCCCTCGGCGGTGGATCGCATGCGCGACCTGAAGGAGGGAGCGGGCGGAGGCGCCGGCGTGGTCCTTGCTGCCACGGATCCGGCGAATCCTTTCGGTGTGACTCTGCCCTGGCCCGCCTGGTGCGCGGGAGAGGGTGAGCGTCGCGCCCGCGCCCACGTGGTCATCGCCGACGGCGAGTTGACGGCGCTTTTCTTCGCCGATGGCGCTCGCGCCAGGGTCCATGTGCCCGAGCCTCACGACGAGGGCGAACGACTGGGTCGAGCAAGCGCCCTCGCCATTGCCGCGTGGATGCGGCGGAGGGCGTTACGCATCATCGGCCACGAGACCCAGGGCGCCCCGCTGAACACCACCGCGATGGCGAGCGCGTTGCGCGAGGCGGGCCTCATCCCCTCGGGCCCCGGCTTCCGGCTCTAGAGCGCGTCGATCGGGCGGGCCGGTTAGCCTCGAAGCCTCGTGGTCTTCAGCTCGCATCTCTTCGTCTACTACTTCCTTCCCACCACGCTGCTCGTCTACTACGCGCTGCCGCGACGGGGGCGTCACCTGTGGCTGACCCTCGCGAGCTACCTCTTCTATGGCTGGGCCAGCCCCGCGTTCATGGGGCTCATGTTCGTGTCCACCGCCATCGACTTCGTTTGCGGCGGGAAGATCGGCTCTCTCCCCGTCGAGGCCGCGGTTCCGCGGCGCGCCTGGCTGATCGCGTCGATCGTGACCAACCTGTCTCTCCTGGGCTTCTTCAAGTACTTCAACTTCGCCCTCGACACCTGGAACGGCGTCCTGGCCGCGCTGGGTCTGAGTCACCTTCAGCCGGATCTGGTCCTTCGCGTCGCCCTGCCCCTCGGCATCAGCTTCTACACCTTCCAGTCGATGTCCTACAGCCTCGACATCTATCGCGGCCGGGCGCGGCCGCTTTCGAGCGTCATCGACTTCGCGCTCTACGTCTCGCTCTTCCCCCAACTGGTGGCCGGGCCCATCATCCGCTTCTCCGAACTGGCCGATCAACTCAAGGGTCGCACCCACACCCTCGAGAAGTTCTCTCGCGGCGCTTCCTTCTTCAGCCTGGGCATGGCCAAGAAGATACTGCTCGCGAATCCCTGCGGCTTCGCGGCGGACGCCGCGTTCAATGCCGGGTCGGTCGATGTCCTCGACGCGTGGATCGGGGCCCTTGCCTACGCGTTCCAGATCTATTTCGACTTCAGCGGCTACTCCGACATGGCCATCGGCCTCGGGCTCATGTTCGGTTTCGTCTTTCCGAAGAACTTCAACTCGCCCTACCTCGCCGAATCGATCACCGATTTCTGGCGGCGCTGGCACATCTCGCTCTCGACCTGGCTGCGCGATTACCTGTATCTGCCCCTGGGCGGGAATCGCAAGGGACCCTGGCGGACGTACGTGAATCTCGCCGTGGTGATGCTGCTCGGCGGGCTGTGGCACGGCGCCGCCTGGAACTTCGTGGTGTGGGGTGGCATCCACGGAGTCTGGCTTGCCATCGAACGCGCCCTGGGAAAGAGGAGTCTGTATGGCGCCCTGCCCCGACCCGCGCGCGTGACCCTGACCTTTCTGGGCGTTCTCATCGCCTGGGTGTTCTTTCGCGCCCCGGATCTTCCGGCCGCGGGCCGGTACCTTGCATCGATGTTCGGATTCGCGGAGGCGCAGCCCGCGGCCGCCCTCCTCGGCTCGATTCTCCACGCGCCCTACTCGCTCGGGAGCCTGGCCATGGCCGCCCTCGTCGTCTGGGGCGCGCCGCAGACCTGGGACTGGACTCGAAGGCTCACCGCGCCAAAGGCGGGGATGGCATTAGCCCTTCTGATCCTCGCGCTGATCGCCATGGGGAGCCAGGGCTTCAATCCGTTCATCTATTTCAATTTCTAGAGTCATGGAAGAACACGACCCCGAAAGCCGGGAAGCGCAGGCCGCGCGCGAGGTGGGGCGCACCGAAGTGAGTCCGATCGTGGCCCGCGCGCTGTCGTTGGTCTTCCTTCTGGCCATCCTGGTCGTGCCCGCGATCGAGATCGTCCGCGACGCGCCCACGCCCGGGTCGCCCTGGTCGGAACTGGGTGCCACTCCCGCGCGGGCGTGGGCGGCTTTCCGGACCTCGGGACTGCTCGCGGCCAACCGGCAGATGCTCGTCTCCATGAGCGCCTTCGAAGACGGTCTGAACGAACGTTCCTTCGTGGCCGCCCGCGCACTCGCCCGCTTCCAGTGGATCATGACGAAGCACTTGAAAGCCGGGAACGAGCAGGTCGTCCTGGGCCGTGGCGGCTGGCTCTACTTCAGGCCAGCGGTCGACTACCTCACCGGCCCCGGTTTCCTGGATCCACGGACCCTGGCCCGCCGGGAAGCGGGTGGGAAGGCCGCCGCGCCGGATCCTCGGCCGGACCCGGTGGCAGCACTCGCGGACTTCGCGGCGCAACTCGCCGATCGCGGCATCTCGCTCGTGGTGGTGCCGATCCCGGTCAAGGCCGCGATCCATCCCGAGGGCCTGGCGAGGGGTCTCGCGGGCGAACCGGCCCTCGAGAATCCATCCTTCGCCGCGTTCATGGCCCGCCTCGCCGACCTGGAGATTCCGGCCTGGTCGCCCGCGGCCCGGCTGGCCGAAACGCGGCGATTGAGGTCGGGACTTCAGTGGCCTCTCTTCCTGCGCACCGACACCCACTGGACACCCCAGGGCATGGAGACCACCGCCTCGGGTGTCGCGGAGTTCGTGACCCGCAACGTGCCTCTCCCCGACTCCACACCGGCCGCCACCCGGGCCCCGGAAGAACGCTGGGTCGAAGGACGCGGGGATCTTGCCGCCCTTCTGCGCCTGCCGCTTCTGCCCCCTCTCTTCCTGCCCGAGCGCGTTCCCACCCGACCCATCCTCGGTCCTTCGGGTGAACCCTGGAAGCCCGACCCCGATGCCGATGTGCTGGTGCTGGGCGACAGCTTCACCAACATCTACTCGCAGTCCGAACTCGGATGGGGCGAGGGCGCGGGCTTCGCGGAGCAACTGAGCTACTTCCTTCGCCGGCCCCTCGACAAGCTCGCGATCAACGCGGGCGGGCCGGCGGCCGCGCGCGAACGCCTCGCCTCGGGCATCGCCTCGGGCCGGGACCTTCTGGCCGGCAAACGTCTCGTCATCTATGCGTTCTCGGCCCGGGAGCTTTCGTCCGGCGACTGGCGGCTCATCGACCTCGGTCCCGATCGGGAGGGGGCGGCCAAGGACGATCGCGCCCGCCAGCCGATGGACCCCTTGCCGGCGCGGGGTTTCGTCACCTGGGAGTCGAACCGTGGCGGTGACTGGCGGATCTGGACGCGGCGGCTGGAGGGTTCGGCGCCCCGGAGGCTGTCGCCCGATGAGACCGATCGCCAGCACTGCTGCGCGCATATCAGCCCGGATGGGTCGTGGCTCGTCTACCTCAGTCGGGCGGTGCCGAGGGACGAGTATCCCGAGATCGAGGTCGCGGGCGAACTCCGCCTGCTGAACCTCCGGGACGGGACCTCGCGCGTGCTTGCCTCGGACGCGCGGCCTTATGGATGGGGCAACCGCGCCGCGGTCTGGCGAAGTGAAACGGAACTCATCTACATCGACGGCCGGGGGCGCACGCAACTGCTCGACGTCGACCTCGGGAGCACGTCCACGCTGAGCGGGGAAGAGCAGGGCCGGCTCGCCTGGCTGTTCGACGCGACGCTCAGCCACGCGGTCCGGGGTTCACCGGCCTTTTCACCCTACGACCTCGCGGCGCGGCGCATCGACGAGCGCCCGCGTCTTTCGGGTTGCGAGCCGTACTTCTCCCACGACGGGCGCCTGGGCTTCTGGGTGGAGGGTGCCGGGGGGCCCATCCGCACCATCGATCTGCGGGGTGGCGTCATCGGGACCCTGCTGGAACACCAGGACCCGCGCATTCCCGGAGCGCAGCGCTACGCCTACTTTCCGATGCTGTCTCGCGACGGCCGGATGGTCGCCTTCGGCGCTTCGCGCGGCGATCACGACCATTTCCGCTCGAACTACGACATCTTCGTGGCCCCCGTGGATCCTTCGTCGCTTCAACTCCTGGGCCGTCCCCTCCGGATGACCGCCCATCCCGCGAGCGACCGCTACCCGGATGTCCATGTCGAGACCCTGGACCTGGAACCCTGGAAGCGCGACACGCCGCCTTTGGCCCTGCCTTTGCCCGAACCCGTGTCCGACATTGCCCCCTCCCGGGCCACCGGGCCGTTCGTGGCGCGCGCTTCTCTCCAGGCCTGCTCGCGCACCCCGTCGCTCCGCGAGATCTCGCCCTATCGCGACGCCCTCATCGTCTGCGAGTGGACGATCACCGAGGTTCTCTCCGGAACGCCGCCGGGATCACGGGTCCGGGTCGCCCACTGGGCCCTCCGCCAAGGCGTCAGTCAGCCGATCACTTTCGCGTCGCCGGGCTTCACTCGCGAGCTTCGCCTCGTACCGGTCATCGACAATGGCCGATCCTCGTTCGAGGGCTACCCGGTGTTCGATTCCCTGAAGGCCGCCCCTGGATTCGCCCTTTACTTCTCCCCCGAGGAGTAGGAGCCGGTCGAATCATCGGCCACGAGGCAGCGCGGGGGCTCCGGAGGGCTTTGGTATCGTGGCTCCGTTCAGGGTGCTCGGGATATCGGATCCCGCTGCAGGAATCGAGGGAAGCCGGGCCGCTCCCTCCTCAACGTCAATCTTCGAGGAGATTCCCATGCGTCGTATCGCCCCGGCCGTTCTCTTGATACTCCTGGCCGCCCCCGCCTGGGCCGCGGGAGGCGATCATGCCGTGGTCGCGGTCTCCATGGCTCTCGCGGTCATCCTCATCGCCGCGAAGATCTTCGGCCACTTCGCCGAGGTGCTCGGGCAGCCCGCGGTCCTCGGGGAGTTGATCGCGGGAATCGTCCTCGGGGTGGTCGGGCGCTCCGTGTTTCCAGCGCTCGACGAAGCCGCGCGAAGTCCGGAGCTCGCTCTCCTGGCAAGCCTTGGCGTGCTCCTCCTCCTCTTCGAGGTGGGGCTCGAGTCCACCGTCCCCAAGATGCTGAGCGTCGGCTTTCCCGCGCTGCGGGTGGCCGTGGCCGGGGTGGTCGCGCCCACCGTGCTGGGCGTCTCGGTGGCCGCGCTCCTCATTCCCGACGCCTCCATCTACACCAAGGCGTTCATTGGCGCGACCCTGTGCGCCACCTCGGTCGGCATCACCGCGCGCGTGCTCA
>DAORUA010000153.1:0-8448 GCA_035432945.1 Vicinamibacteria bacterium
CGCGCAGGCGAACGCCATGGCGGGCGCCATCGCGAATCTGACCTGCGGGTCGCTGGTGGACCGAAGGGCATCCCAGCTCCGCACGCGGCCCCGGCGCAACCGCCGGGGCCGCGGCGTGCTACTTCTTGCCGCCGGGGCGCGGCAAGCCGATCACCGTCCCTTCACGCCGCGCGTCGGCCGCGCCGTACTGCTTGCCGGTGTGCGCGTCGACGACCACCGCCTGCACCGAGCCGATATCCGCCGGGGGCTGCACCACGTGCCCGATGGCGACGAGCCCCGCAATCGCTGCCGCGGAGAATCCGGTGAACTTGCTGTTCGGCGCGCCGTTGTCGCGCGAGATCGCTCCGCCCGCGGGACACCTGAGAGCGTTCGCGCAGGCCATGAAGGTCCGCGAGGTCATCAAGCGGACGGCGAAGCCCTCGGGAACCGCGGCCTCCATGCTGAAGACGGTGGAGAACGCGATCGCGGCCGAAGGCTTCTCGGTGATGAAGACCTTCAACCAGCCGTACGGCGGCGAGACCACCGACGTGATGATCGGAATGCACTCGGTCGGCAACACCGGGCATGGCGCCGGCCCGTCGATGGCGTTCTTCAATCCGAAGCGGCTGACCTACGAACTCAAGCCCACCAACATGATCTCGGTGGAATTCTTCGCCTACACCCCGATTCCGGAGTGGGGGGGAGCGAAGCTGCGGGTGCCCATCGAAGACGACGCGATCCTGACCGCGCGCGGCCTGGAGTTCCTCCATCCTCATTCCACCCGTCTCCTGGTCGTCAAGTAGGCGGCCGCCCTGGATTTCCGCCCGGCCGTGGCCACAAGGCAAAATAGAAGGCTCTCTTGACCTCGATACTTTCCGTCCCCCAATCGATCGTCGTCGCCATCCTCGCCGGCTTCGGCCGGGGCTGCATGGCCTTCTCCCGCCACGTGGGCCAGATCAGCGTGCTCATCGTCCGCATCGTCATGGCCATCTTCCAGGGCGGGGTCTCGATCCGGATGGTTTTCGCCCAGGCCTACGAGCAGGGGATCGGCAGCCTGCCCCTGGTCCTGGTCACCGCGGTCCTTTCCGGCATCGTCACCTCGCAGCAGGGCGGGTATCAGTTCTCTTCATCGGTTCCCCTCTATGTCCTTGGGAGCGTGGTGACTTCGAGCGTGGTCCTCGAACTCGGTCCGGTCATGACCGCGTTCGTCCTCATCGGCCGGGTGGGCGCGCGCATCACCGCGGAGATCGGGACCATGGCGGTGTCCGAACAGGTGGACGCCCTCGTCTCGCTGGGCCGCGACCCGGTTCCCTTCCTGGCCGCGCCCCGGGTGATCGCGGGAATGATCGTCACCCCGGTCCTGGTCGGCGTCGCGAACGCGGTCGGGGTCCTGACCGGCCTCGTTTCCGCGCGCGCCACCATGGGCCTGGGGCCGGAGGGCTTCCTCTACGGCGCCCGCATGTACTGGCACTCGTGGGACCTCTTCTACTCGCTCACCAAGGCCTTCGTCTTCGGCTTCATGATCCCGGTGATCTCCACCCACATGGGCCTCATCACCCACGGCGGCGCGGAGGGAGTCGGCCGCAACACCACCACCTCGGTGGTGTTCATGATCATCACCGTCCTCGTGGTCGACGCCACGTTCCCGCCGCTCTTCCTCAACTAGGCGGACGCTTCAGAACCATGACCGACGAAGTCACCATCGCCTACGAGGACGTCTACAAGCGTTTCGACACCCCCGTTCTCTCGGGGGTCAGCCTGAGCGTGATGCGCGGAGAGACCATCTCGATCCTCGGAACCTCGGGGACGGGCAAGAGCGTCCTGCTCAAGACCACCATCGGCCTGATTACGCCGGATCGGGGCGATGTGAAGATCGACGGGGAGAGCGTCTACCACTCCTCGCGCACCGGGATCCGGGACCTGCGGCGAACCGTTCGCTACGTGTTCCAGTACGCGGCCCTCTTCGACTCGCTGAACATCTACGACAACGTGGCCATGGGGCTCGACCCCGAGACGATCAGCGGACTCGACAAGAAGACCATGCTCGACCGCATCGCCAGGTCGCTCGAGAACGTGAACCTCGACCCCGGCAAGGTGCTGGCCAAGCTTCCCGCCGAGCTTTCGGGCGGCATGCGCAAGCGCGTGGGCCTGGCCCGGGCGATCGTGGGCGAGCCGCGCATCATCCTGTACGACGAGCCCGTCACCGGTCTCGATCCGGTGAACGCCGCCACCGTGAACCGGCTCATCATGTCCATCGCCGAGCGGACCAAGGTGACCTCCATCGTGGTGACCCACGACGTTCCCGGCGCGCTCGAAATGTCGCACCGGGTGGCGCTCCTGGACAACGGAAAGCTGCGATTCGTGGGCAGCCCGGAGGAGTTCGGGAAGAGCGACGATCCCCTGGTCATGGCCTTCGCGGACCGACAGGCCGCGGCCCGGGCCGCCCTGAAGCTGATCGAGCACGAGATCGGCGACGAAGAAGAAACTGGACCCGCGCACGCGGTATCGATTGGAGTATGAGCATGAGTGAAAAAGCCGCCGTGGTGGCCCCCCCCGTTCGCGGAAAGAACCAGGAACTGTGGGTGGGGCTGTTCGTCATCATCGGCACGCTGACCACCGTCTACCTGCTCCTCACTCTCACCGATGCCGCGATGTTCCGCGGCCGCTACATCGTCTCGAGCACGGTGAAGGACGCGAGCGGAGTGCGCAAGGGCGACCCCGTCCAGATGCGGGGCGTGGGCATCGGCCGCGTCCAGAAATTCCTGATCAACTCGAACGGGGTCAAGGTCTATCTCGAGATCGAGGGGGAATACAGCACCATCCCCGCGGACTCCCACGTGGAGCTGGTCAGCGCGGGCCTTCTCGGCGGCATGGTCGCGCGCGTCATCCCCGGCACCGCGACCGAAGTCGCGCGGAACGGCAGCGAACTCGCGGGCGAGATACCGGCGAGCATCCAGCAGCAGGCCGACGACATCGCGGGGGAGGCCAAGAAGACCCTGACCCGGGTTCAGACTCTCCTCTCCGATCCGATGATCAAGGACACCCAGTCGAGCATCAAGGAACTCGATGCGCTCCTGAAGCGCCTCTCCTCCATCGCGGCCGAGCAGCAGAAGGAGTTGAAGACCCTCACCACCTCCATGCGCGAGGCCTCCCAGAACATCGAGAAGGCGACCTCGCGGGAAGAGATCGACCGGGCCATGAAGCGCCTCGATACCCTGAGCGCGTCCGCGGAGCGGACCTCGGTCACCATCGAGTCGTCGACCAAGGCCCTCGACGCCGTCCTGGGCCGTATCCAGCGGGGCGAAGGCACCCTCGGCAAGCTTTCGACCGACGACACTCTCTACAAGAACCTCAACAAGACCCTCGAAAGCGTCGACGCCACCGCGCTCGAAGCGAAGAATCTCCTGGCCGACTTGAAGGCCAACCCGAAGAAGTACCTGAAGGTCAGCGTCTTCTAGAGCGCGGCCGCGCCCCGGATCAGAGGCCGAAGGCGAAGGTGATGAACGCGGCCGGCTCGTGCCGGCGCACCGGGTCCTGCAGGAAGTAGACGATCTTGGCCGCGAAGGCGGGGTCCTTGAGGGCGCGGAATCTCTTCGAGCTCGACCAGGCCGCGATGAGTCCGATGTCCTGCTTGCGGTTCTCCGGGGCCTCGCGGACGGTGGTGAGGTCGTAGACCGGACCGAGCAGGAGCTTGCTTCCGCCGCCGAGATCGAACTCGCGAAGGACGAGGGCCTCGAGGGTGAAGACCGTCGATCCGGAGGCCTTGACCAGGGTGTCGATGAACGGCTCGTAGTAGAACGGCTCGCCCGCTTCCTGAGCCTTGTAGTACGCCACTTCGGCCCGCACTCGCGCGACCACCGGGCCGGCCCGCGCCTTGAGGGTGGGGGAGAAGTAGACCTTGCCGGCGAAGCCGCTTTCCGCTTCACTCTGCCGCGCCTCGATGACTTCGTCGTCGAAGTTGGAGGAGGCGCTCTCGAAGGGCAGAAAGGCCTTGAACGTCCCGAAGTAGTAGCCGGGCTCCACCCCGACTCTCAGGTCGACGATGGAGAGAGGCGAGTATTCGAACCAGGGCCCAACGCGAAGGAAGGCGGGAGCGATGCGATTCACGACGCCCGCGGCCACATGGGCGTCCTTGTGGAGGAGATCGTCGCTCCGGTTGATCGCCTTCGTCCACGTGACATCGAAAGAGTCCATGATCCCGAGAGGATTCAGGACGAAGACGAAGGTGTTGTCGATCCGGCGCTGCCAGGCCCTGGCGGGAGCCGCCTCCGCGGCGGGGGGAGTCTCGGTCTGTGCGGCCGCGGCGGTGGTCAGGCCGGCGAGGAGGGCGGGAACGAAGAAGCGCAGATTCTTCACGACCCGGGACCTTATCTCAGGGCATGGCGTCCGCGGCGCGAGCGCCGCGAGGGCGAAGCGGCGGGCTAAGATCCGGGCGCCTGCAATTCTGGAGACCCCTGGAAATGAAGTTGATCGTCCCCCTGATGTTCGTTTCGCTCGCCGCGGTCACCGCGTCGGGCCAGGTTCCGGCCCAGGCGCCGGCCCGGCCGACCGTGCCCGGGGCCAGCGCTTCCGCCGGATCGCCGGACCCGAGCGCGCCGCGGGTGATCGACGGGGTGGATACCGTATTCATGGAAGAGATGACCTGGATGGAGATCCGGGATGCCATGAAGGCGGGGAAGGACACGGTTATCGTCGCCACCGGCGGGCTGGAGCAGAACGGGCCGTACCTCGTTTCCGCGAAGCACAACATCGTGCTCCGCGCGACCACCGAGGCGCTGGCGCGAAAGCTCGGCAACGCGCTCGTCTCCTCGATCATCCAGTTCGTCCCCGAAGGGGACATCGACCCGCCCACCGGCCACATGAAGTACCCGGGCACGATCAGCCTCACCGCCGCGACTTTCGAGGCTCTCCTCACCGATGTGGCCTCATCGCTCAACACGAACGGCTTCAAGACCATCGTGTTCATCGGCGATTCGGGCGGCAACCAGGCGGGCATGAAGAAGGTGGCCGAGGCGCTCTCGGGGAAGTGGGCGGCCGCGGGCGCCCCCGCCCGGGTGTACTTCATTCCCGAGTACTACCAGTACCCGGCGCTCCACGAGTGGATCGAGAAGAGCCTGGGCATTCGTCAGGTGGACGAAGGACTTCATGACGACTATGCGATCAGCTCGATGATGGCGCTCGTCGATCCGGACTCCATCCGGCTGAAGCAGCGCGCCGCCAAAGGCAGGGACACCATCAACGGAGTGAAGCTCTCGCCCCTGTCCACCACACAGGCGAACGCCCGGAAGATGGTCGAGCACCGGGTCGACGCCACCATCGAGGCGCTCAAGAGGGCCATGGCGGCGCAGAGGTAGGGACCACGTAGAGATGACTGCCCGTCGCGAATTTCTGAAGCTCGGAATGGCGGCCGCGGTGCAGCCGCCGCCGGGCACGGTTCCGCCCCCGCCCGGCGGGCGTCGCCGCGCGGGCGCCGCCGCGCGATTCCCGTTCGAGGAGGCCACGGTCGCGGGCCTCGGGGGCCGGATGGCGAAGGGCGAACTCACCTCGACCGCTCTCACCCGCGCCTACCTCGATCGCATCGCCCTGGTGGACCGCGGTCCTTCGGGTCTTCGAAGCGTGATCGAGACGAATCCGGACGCCCTGGGGATCGCGGCGTCGCTGGATGCGGAGAGGAAGGCGGGCCGGGTCCGGGGTCCGCTCCACGGCCTGCCGATCCTGGTCAAGGACAACATCGAGACCGGCGACCTCATGGCGACGAGTGCCGGGTCGCTGGCCCTGGCGAAACACCGGGCGCGGAACGACGCCTTCATTGTCGAGCGCCTGCGGCTCGCGGGGGCGGTGGTACTCGGCAAGTCGAACCTCTCCGAGTGGGCGAACTTCCGGTCCACGAAGAGCAGCAGCGGCTGGAGCGGTCGGGGTGGGCAATGCCGGAACCCCTACGCACTCGATCGAAACCCCTGCGGGTCGAGCTCGGGCTCGGGCGCCGCCACCTCGGCGAACCTCTGCGTGGCCGCGATCGGAAGCGAGACCGACGGCTCCATCGTTTGCCCCGCGTCCGGGAATGGCCTGGTCGGAATCAAGCCCACGCTCGGGCTGGTGAGCCGCTCGGGCATCATCCCCATCGCGCATTCGCAGGACACCGCCGGCCCCATGGCCCGGACCGTGGCCGATGCCGCCGCGGTCCTGACCGCTCTCACCGGCGTCGACCCGCGCGACAGCGCGACCATTCCGAGCTCGGGGCGCGGGGCCTCCGACTACACCTCCTTCCTCGACCGGGCCGGCTTGAAGGGGGCGCGGATCGGGATCGGGAGGAAGTTCTTCGGCAAGGACGCGCGGGTGGACCAGATCATGGAGGGTGTCGCCGCGGCCATGAGGGACGCGGGCGCGGTCATGGTCGACGATTGCGAGCTGTCGCCCGGCCAGGAATACGGCGACAGCGAATTTGAAGTTCTCCTTTACGAGTTCAAGGCCGACCTGAACGCCTTCCTCGCGACCGTGGATCCCGCCCTCGGCATCCGGACCATGGAGGATGTGATCCGCTTCAACGACGAGAACAAGGCGAAGTCGATGCCCTTCTTCGGCCAGGAGATCTTCCTCCAGTCGGTGAAGAAGGGAGGCCTGGATTCGAAGGAATACAAGGATGCGCTCGCGAAGAACCTCCGGGCCTCGCGTGAAGAGGGGGTCGACAAGGCGCTCGCCAAGGACCGGCTCGATGCGATCCTCGCGCCCACCGGCGGCCCGGCCTGGCTGATCGACCTGGTGAACGGGGATTCTTTCAGCGGGGTCTCGAGTTCGCAGCCGCCCGCGGTGGCGGGGTACCCCGCCATCACGGTCCCGGCCGGGTTCGTCTCGGGGCTCCCGGTTGGCATGACCCTGATGGGCCCGGCCTGGTCGGAGGGCGCCCTGATCAGGTACGCCTACGCGTTCGAACAGGCCACGATGCATCGGCGGCCTCCGACTCTGGCCCGCACCGTGCCCCTGGCGGAAGCCTCGGAGTGACGCCGCGCGCGGTCTCCTGTCTCGTGCTCTGCGCGGGACTCGGCCTCTCCAACGGCTTCGCCTGGTCCAAGGACCCGGCTCCTCCGCCGAGGCCGGCCCTCCCGGCCGCCCCGGCCCGGGAGGTCGCGGTCACCTTCGACGATCTGCCCGCGGTCAGCGTGGCCCGGGGCGACACGGCGTCGCTCGCCGTGTTCACCGATCGCCTGCTGTTGAACTTCACCACCCACCAGGTCCCGGTGACGGGCTTCGTGAATGAGGGCAAGCTCACGGTATCGGGCGAGGGTCTGGAGGGCCAGGAGGCGCGTCTCGGTCTGCTGCGGAGGTGGCTGGCCAGGGGATTCGAGCTCGGAAACCACACCTACTCCCACCGAAGCCTGAACGAACTCGCGATCGAGGAGTTTCAGGCCGATGTCGTCCGCGGCGAGCCCGCCACCGCGGCCCTCATGGGAACTCACGGCCGGAGGCTGCGCTACTTTCGGCATCCCTTCCTCCAGGTGGGCCTCGACCTTCAGAAGCGCCATGCGTTCGAGGCGTGGCTCGGAGCGCGCGGGTACACGGTGGCGCCGGTCACCATCGACAACGACGACTACATCTTCGCGGCGGTCTACGCGAACGCGCTCAAGGGGGGCGAAACGGACTCGGCCCGCAGGGCGGGGGAGGCCTACCTCAAGTACATGGACACGGTCTTCGACTTCCACGAGGCGCTGTCGCAGTCCCTCTTCGGACGACCGATCCGCCACGTGCTCCTCCTGCACGCGAACGAACTCAACGCGGACTACTCCGGGAAGCTGTTCGAGCGCCTTCGGGAGAGGAACTACGAATTCGTGCCCCTGGCCCGGGCCCTGGAGGATCCGGCCTACGCATCGCCCGATGCCTACGTCGGGCGCTGGGGGATTTCCTGGCTGCATCACTGGGAGCAGGCCATGGGCCGGCCGCGAACCGGCGCGCCCGATCCTCCATCCTGGGTGAGTCAAGCCTACGAGAAGGGGCGGAAATGAATCTCTCGCGCTATCTGTCGTTCACCCGGGATGAATGGGCGCCCCTGCGGGGCAAGACGCCTCTCACCCTGGACGAGAGCGACCTCCAGGCCCTCCGGGGTCTGAACGAGCGGCTCGATCTGGACGAGGTGCGCGACATCTACCTGCCGCTCTCGCGATTGCTCAACCTGTATGTCGCGGCCTCCCAGCAACTCGGGCTGGTGACCGACACCTTCCTCGGAAACACCGCGGCCCACGTGCCCTTCATCGTAGGCATCGCCGGCAGCGTGGCGGTGGGGAAGAGCACCACCGCGCGCGTCCTGCGGGCCCTGCTCGCGCGCTGGCCCAACCATCCGAAGGTGGATCTCGTCACCACCGACGGCTTCATCTTCCCGAACAAGGTCCTGATCGAGCGCGGCATCATGGACCGCAAGGGGTTTCCGGAGAGCTACGACGTGAAGCGTCTCATCGAGTTCATGGTGGCGGTGAAGTC